>PMBP01000318.1:0-3656 GCA_003152975.1 Phycisphaerales bacterium
ACAAAGAGAACATGTACTTCACCACCGTCGATGAAGTCAACTACGCCATCAAGCCGATGAACTGCCCCGGTGGATTGCTGGTTTACAATACCCACAAACACTCCTATCGCGAATTTCCGATGCGGGTGGCGGAACTCGGCCTGGTGCACCGCTACGAGGCCAGCGGGCAGATGCACGGCCTGGTGCGGGTGCGGCAGTTCACGCAGGACGATGCGCACATCTTTTGCATGCCCGAACAGATCGAAAGCGAAATCATCGGCGTCATCGAGCTGGTCCAGGAACTCTACGGGGCCTTCGGCTTCAAGGATTACCACATCGAGCTTTCGACCAAGCCCGCCAAGCACATCGGCTCCGACGAGATCTGGGAAATCGCCACCAACTCCCTGGCCGGGGCCCTCAAGCACAAAGGGCTGGCCTATCAGGTCAACGAAGGCGACGGCGCTTTTTACGGGCCGAAGATCGACTTCCACATCGAGGATTGCCTCAAGCGGAGCTGGCAGCTTGGCACCATTCAGCTCGATTTCTCGATGCCCGAACGGTTCGAGCTGGTCTATACCGCCCCGGACAACACCGAGAAAACGCCCGTGATGATCCATCGGGCGATTCTCGGCTCTCTGGAGCGGTTCCTGGGGATCCTGCTGGAACATTACGCCGGCAACCTGCCGCTGTGGCTGTCGCCGGAACACGCGCGGGTGATGCCGATCAGCGAGAAGACCAACGAGTTTGCCCAGGGGCTCGTCACGCGACTCAAACAGGCCGGACTGCGGAGTTCGCTGGATACCGCCAGCGACAAGATCGGCGCCAAGATCGTGCGAGCCCACACCGACAAGATTCCGTATATGCTCGTCGTCGGGCCCAAGGAAGCCGAGGCCGACAGCGTCAGCGTGCGGATTCGCGGCGCCCAGGACAGCACGACCGTGTCGGTTCAGCAATGGATCCTGGCCGCCCAAAACAAGATTTCCGAAAAGGCGACAGATCTGTCTTTGTAAGGTCCAGAAGGAATCGGCCCCGGGGTCGATTTGAACGGAAAACCATCGATTGCGAAAGGATGAACCATTACTACCAAGCAGGGCTTTCGAGTCAACGAGGAGATTCGGGTCAGTCCAGTCCGGCTGATCGACGACGAAAACAACCAGATCGGCGTGGTCACCATCGAGGACGCCATGAACCGGGCCAAGGAAGCGGGACTGGATCTGGTGGAGGTTTCGCCGGGTACGGCGCCGCCGGTCTGCCGGGTGATGGATTACGGCAAGTGGCTCTATGAGCAGAAGCGCAAGCAGAAGGTTAACCAGAAAAAACAGCATGTGGTGACGCTCAAAGAGATCCGGCTTCGTCCCAAAACGGACACGCATGATATCGAAATCAAGGTCAAGCACGCCACCGAGTTTCTCGAGAAGGGGCACAAGGTGCAGTTTACCCTGATGTTCCGCGGCCGGGAAATGATGCATATCGAGCACGGACAGGGCGTGATGAAGGGGATACTGGTCACGCTGGAACCGCTGGCCAAGGTCGAGCGGGATATCCAGATGCTGGGTCGCCGGATGACGGTGGTTCTCGGGCCCAAATAGCCCTCCGGGTCCGGATGGCCCTTCCGTCGCCGGAGAAATTTTCGGGGAAAAGCGAAAATCCTGTTGACCTGTCGGGTTTGGGCGGGTAAACTATTGGGCTTTCGATTGTACAAGTAATGGATTCGATAAAGCTTGAGGATACAATGCCAAAACAGAAAACCCATAAGGGCTTGGCCAAGCGCGTCAAGGTGACCGCCACGGGTAAGGTTCTTCGGAGGCGTTCCTTCGGGAGCCACCTGATGAGCACCAAGAATGCCAAGCGCCGTCGCCGGATCAGCAGTTCCACCCTGGTCAAGGGGATCACAGCCAAGTACTGCAAGATGATGCTGGCCCTGTAATCGGCCCGCAGACCCGCTTCCCGGCTTCATCGGCTGCCGTAGCGGGCATACGAAACCGAAAGGAAAGCTGATATGCCAAGAGTGAGCAAAGGGGCCGCTACACGCAGGGCCCGCAAACGAGTCATGAAGGCCATGGGCGGTACGAGGGGGCAGGTTGGCTTCCAGTATCGTCTGGCCAAAGAAGGCCTTGTCCGCGCGCAGGTGTTTGCCCGCATCGGTCGCCGCCAGAAGAAGCGGCAGTTCCGCGCCATGTGGGTGATCCGTCTCAACGCGGCCTGCCAGCAGCGGGAAATGCGCTACAGCGAATTCATCCATGGCTGCAAGAAGGCGGGAATCGAGCTGAACCGTAAGATGCTCAGCGAGATCGCCATCGCCGAACCGGCGGCCTTTGACCAGCTCCTCGAAAAGGTTCGGGCGGCTCTGTAAGGAGCTCCAAGCGGCTGTCGAACGGTTTTTTCCGGAAGCGGATCATGCTCGAACGATTCGAACAAATCGGTCGTGAAGCGCGGGATGCGTTGGCCCGTGTCCAGACCGTCCAGCAATTGGAACAGTATCGGCTGGACTATCTGAGCCGCAAGGGTCTTCTGATGGGGATCCTCAGCGAGGTCGGCAAACTTCCCCCGGACCAGAAAAAGGCCGGCGGACAGCTCGCCAACCAGATCAAGAACGAGATCACCGCCGCGTTCGAGGCCCTGCGGGTCCAGCTTGAGTCATCGAAGGGGCCAACCGGTCCCATCGAGGATGTGACCCTGCCGGGCAAGCCGGTGTGGTGCGGCAAAAGCCATATCATCACCCAGACGGTCGATGAGTTGGTGGAGTTGTTCGGGCGGATGGGGTTCGATGTGGTCTATGGCCCCGAGGTCGAAAACGAGTGGCACAACTTCATCGCCCTGAATATCCCGCCGGAACATCCGGCTCGCGATCCGCTGGATAATTTTTACATCGACGAGAAGCGGCTGCTCCGAAGTCAGACATCGACGATCCAGATTCGCGTGATGGAAACCCGCAAGCTGCCGATCCGCGTGGTCGCACCGGGGCGGGTCTATCGGCCCGACACCGTTGACGCCACGCACATGTACATGTTCCACCAGATCGAGGCGCTGGTGGTCGATGAGGGAATTTCCATGGTCGATCTCAAGACGAGCATCGACCAGTTTATCCACGCCTTTTTCGGCGCCGGAACGGTATGGCGGTTCCGTCCGAGCTTTTTCCCGTTCACCGAGCCCAGTTGCGAAATCGACCTGTTGTGGTCCGATCGGACCGGCAAGCAGGAGTGGATGGAGGTCGGCGGCTGCGGCATGGTCGATCCGAATGTGTTCAACGCCGTCGGGATCGACAGCGAAAAATACACCGGCTGGGCCTTCGGTTTCGGGATCGAACGGCTGGCCATGCGGAAGTACGGGATCACCGACATCCGGCTGCTATTCGAAAACGACCTGCGGTTTCTGCGGCAGTTTTAGCCGGATGGAGCGAGGATTTTCACTCCCTGAACTCCGCGGCGGGATTGACGGTTGGATTGAAAGCCGCTACAATTTCCCCCGGTATTCGGACTTGTCCCTGGTTCCGGAAAGGACTTCCGGTTTGGTTTCGGGGCCAGCCGATTCGTTAACTGAAGAAAAGGACTGGTGAACATGAAGGGCATCATCCTTGCGGGAGGCAGCGGAACCCGGCTGTATCCGATCACCCAGGTGGTCAGCAAGCAACTGCTGCCGGTCTATGACAAGCCGATGGTCTATTACCCGCTGACGAC
>PMBP01000318.1:3734-4035 GCA_003152975.1 Phycisphaerales bacterium
ATCTTCTACGGCCACGGCCTGACCGACAGTCTCAAGCGGGGCTGGGCCGTGGGCGACGGAGCCCTGATTTTCGGCTACTGGGTCCGCGACCCGCAGCGGTACGGTGTGCTGGAAATGGATCCGCAGGGCAAGATCCTGTCCATCGAGGAAAAGCCCCAGCATCCCAAGTCCAACTATGCGGCCGTGGGGCTGTATTTCTACGATTCGCAGATCACCGATGTCGCCGCCGAGGTTCGCCCGTCGGCGCGGGGGGAATTAGAGATTACCGAAGTCAATAATATCTACCGCCGCAAGGGGCAGC
>PMBP01000321.1:0-530 GCA_003152975.1 Phycisphaerales bacterium
AACATGACCCATGCTTAGAAAATTCCCTTAACCGCCGAAAATGATTGTAGGCGGATAAGTCGGGATTGTCCAGAGGAATAGAGCTTCATCCACCTCGTCACGATGAAACGCTCGGGACGCGGGGGCTGCCACCCGGCAATTCAAATGTCAATACACATGGATTCGTAGATCAGAAAGAATATTTGTTGGTGATGGGCATCCGGCGGTCTTTGCCGAAGGCACGGGGGGTGATCTTGATGCCGGGCGGNNCGCTTGTATTCGCTGCGGTCGATCAGGCGGATGACCTTGTTGACGATGTCGGGCGGGAAACCTTCGTCGATGAGCTGCTGGCCGGATTTAATCTGCTCGACATAGCCCTTGAGGATGCGGTCAAGGATGTCGTATTCCGGCAGCGAATCGGAATCCTTCTGGTTGTCGCGAAGTTCGGCCGAAGGGATGCGATCGATGACCGAACGGGGAATCAGCTCGCGGCCGTGAAGACGGTTGATGTAGTGGCTGAGCTGATAGACCAGCGTCTTGGGGACATCCTT
>PMBP01000321.1:563-3270 GCA_003152975.1 Phycisphaerales bacterium
CCGCGGATGCGGGCCTGGAGGTTTTCATAGGCCAGACCTTTTTCGTCCCAGCCGGGCACCTGGTGCAGCGCGCGGCTGAAATTCGAGAGTAGATCGCCGATGGGAACGGTGTGGATGTCGATGCCGAGGTTCTGGGCGGTGAGTTTGGCGTCGTTGATCGTGTCGGGGGAGTTGTAGCGAGTGGGCATGGTCAGCGAGACGACATTGCGCGGGCCAAGGGCATCGACGGCCAGTGCGGCAGTCAGCGCCGAGTCGATCCCGCCGGANNTTGTGGACATAATCGCGGATGCCGAGAATCAGGGCCTCATAGACCTCGGCCACCGGATCGCTCGGCAGCTTCATCGTGGACACCAGAACGGGTCGGATCACCGGACCCTTGTCGCCCGGAGCCATATCGAAAACGATGAGGTCTTCGCGGAACGGCCGACCCTGCAGAACCGNNAAGACCATGCTGCGGCCGTCGAAGACCAACTCATCCTGGCACCCGATGAGGTTGCAATAAACGACAGCACTTCCGAATCGGCGGGCGGCCGCAGAGATGATATCCTGCCGCTGCTGGAGCTTGCCGGCGTGAAACGGCGAGGCGGCAATATTGATGATCACATCCTTTTTAGGCACGGACGCCAGAGAGGCCGAGAGGGCCTCGATGTCCCAGATATCCTCGCAGATGGTCAGGACCAGCGAGAGGTTTTTCTCGACGATGGCCAGCGCGGCCGAGCCGGCGTGGAAATAGCGGCGTTCGTCGAAGACGCCGTAGTTGGGCAGCAGGCACTTGCGATAGACCGCGTCAATACGGCCGTGGCGGCAAACGGCTAAGCTGTTGTAGCAGCCATCGTTGTCAAACTCCGGAAAGCCAACAAGCGCCGTCAGGTCTTTGCAGTCGGCGGCAAAAGCGTCCACCAGCCGGCGGCATTCGAGCAGGAAATGTTTCTTGAGCAGCAGGTCTTCGGGCGGATAACCGCACAGGGCCATTTCCGGAAAGACCACAAGGTGGGCATCGTGCGAGCGGGCCCCCACGAGATTGCGGCGCAGCAGGTCGAGGTTGCCGGACAGGTCGCCGACGGTCGGATTGCACTGGGCTAGCGCCACGCGAAGGGTCATGGGGAACTCCTGAGCCATTGATCGACGGCCGCGGCGGCCTGCCGACCGCTGTCGATGGCGCGGACGACCAGCGAGGCGCCGTTGACGGTATCGCCGGCGGCAAAAACCCACGGTACGGAGGACTGGAAGTTATTGGCGGCGATATTGCCGCGATCGTCGAGCTGCAGGCCGAGATCCTGCACAAGCCCATCGTGGACAACATGGACAAAACCAGTCGCCAACAGAATCAAATCCGCCGGCAGCACGAATTCGCTGCCGGGGACTTCCTTGAACTTCCACTGCCCTTGTTGCTGGTACCATTCGACGGTACAGGCGCACACTTTGGAAACAGTTTTTTCGGCCCCATCGAATCGCTTGGTCAGAATACTCCATCGGCGGTCGCAGCCCTCCTCGTGGGAGGAACTGGTCCGCATGGTTCGCGGCCAATACGGCCAGGGCGTATCCTGCGGGCGAGAGTCGGGCGGCTTGGGCAGAATTTCGATCTGGGTGATCGAGCGGGCGCCCTGACGGCGGGCGGTGCCGACACAGTCGCTGCCGGTGTCGCCGCCGCCGANNACAGGTCCAGTCCGCCGTTGAGGAGATTTTGCTGGGCCAGGAATTCCATTGCGAAGTGAATGCCTTCGAAGCCGCGGCCGGGAATGACCAGATCGCGGGGCTGGCCGGCCCCCATCGTCAAGACCATCGCGGAAAAGAGCTTCTGCAGATAGCGGACGGAGACATCCAGGCCAACCTGAACCCCGGTCTGGAACTGGACGCCCTCGGCAATCAACTGTTCGAGGCGGCGATCGATGATCCGCTTGTCGAGTTTGAAGTCGGGGATACCGAAGCGAAGCAGGCCGCCGGGCCGCTCGTCCTTTTCGAAGACGACGACCTCGTGGCCGGCCCGCGCCAGTTGCTGNNACGACGGCGATCCGCTTGCCGGTCTTGTGCCGTGGCAAATGCGGAACGATCCAACCCTCGTCAAACCCTCGCTCGACGATCTGGAATTCGATGTGACGGATGAGGACCGGCTGATCGTTGACGCCGAGCGTACAGGCCGTCTCGCATGGGGCGGGACAAATCCGGCCGGTGATCTCGGGNNGGGAAATTGTTGGTCGAGTGCAGATTTTCGCAGGCAAGCTTCCACTGGCTTTTATAGACCATCTCGTTGAATTCGGGAATGCGGTTGCCCAGCGGACAACCGGCGCCGTGGCAGAAGGGAATGCCGCAATCCATGCAGCGGCGGGCCTGCCGCGTCAGTTCATCGGGCGTCAGAGGCAGATCGAATTCGTGAAAGTCGCGGACCCGTTCATCGATCGGACGGTGCCCGACTTCCTGGCGTTGGTGGAGCAGAAATCCGAGTTTTTTCTCAGTCACGGAACACCTCCTCGGTCGCGGGGGTGGATTCGGTATCGCGGCGTTCCTCGGCACGGATCTTGTCGAGGGCTTTGCGGTAATCCAGCGGAATGACCTTGACGAATTTGCCGATCATATTCGGCCAAGCGTCAAGGATGGTTTTGGCCCGTTCGCTTCCGGTCCATTGGTGATGACGGCGGATGAGATCCTGCAAAAGCCGGATATCTTCGGGCAGCCGGAGCGTTTCGAGTTCGACCATATCGAGATTGCA
>PMBP01000207.1:0-3430 GCA_003152975.1 Phycisphaerales bacterium
TTCCAGAAGGACGATGTGATCCTCGCATGCAACGGTCAGCCGGTTCGGACGGTGAAGGACTTGCTGGAGTTTCGTGACCAGGCGGCAGGAAAACAACTGAGCGTCTCCATCAACCGCAAGCAGAAGCAAGTGACCTTCGAAGTGACTGACTATGAGTATGTCGTGGCGGAGTATCTGTCGACACCGGACTTCAAGTTAATCCCGCTCATACCGTCCACGGGCGTTCTGCCGGTAAAGTTGGTGGCTGGCGATTCACATACCTCGAATGAGCCGATCGATATCCTCACCGACGGCAAACTCGCGAAGAACTACGGCCCCGTGTTCNNGTGGACACCTTCTCCTACAATCAAAACAACAACCGGGGCCGCCAGCGCTTCGCCCTGTATGGCAGCAGCGCCGCATCCGACCCGGGTTGGAAAGTCGAGGATGCGCGTGTCTTTACCCCACTGGTCGATCTCGACACTGGCAAGCCAACGCCAGCCGATTTCGTGGCCACCAGCATCCGCTGTAGTGGCGGGAAGCCTCTGGGCAATTATCGCTGGCTGGTCTGGGCGGTTTTCCCGGTTACCCAGGATAATGTGGAGAACACGGCCTTCCAGGAACTGCAGGTGATACCTGAGCGGTAAAGGGTTCTGGCGGGGCAGACCTAAAAGAACATGGGAAAATGAAAACGGCTCGGCAGAATAGTGTTATGGTTACGGCGGTTTTACATGATGGTTCAACCCCACTTCACGGCCCGTAAATGCGCTGCGACCCCGTGTTCTGGATTGCCCATAGGGGTCCACTGCTTCGTCTGGAGTGTCATTATCCTGGCGGTGCTTATCTTGGTCGGGATCTCGCGGGCCGGCCAAGGCCGGAATATGTGGGGAGACTGGCGCGAAAGCAGCGAACTTCGACGTCCCGTGTATGCGGAACGGGTTTACATCGACGATGTCTTCCGCACTCGAGCCAACACATGGTCCAATCTGGCGTATGTCGTCGTGGGTCTTTACGGCATCGCGATCGGTTGGCATGACCTGCGTCACCCGTGTCCGGGCGCTGCGGGTTCTCTTGCTCAGACGCCGGCCTTGAGCCTGGCTTTCGGAGCGGCCTGCTGCTATCTGGGGGTGGGGAGCGGCCTCTTCCATGCGTCGTTGACCCGGCTCGGTCAGCAACTGGATGTGGCCGCGATGTATGTGCCGTTGTTGGTGCTCATCGCGATGAACCTCGGCTGCTGGGTTCCCCACCTGAGCGTTGGCCGCCGTCATCGGAATCTCTCGACCTGGCCGATCTTGATCGTGCTCGTTGCGCTTGCCAGCGTGTTCCTGNNTTTCTCTACAAGTGGTCCATGTCCTCGAGGATCGTCCTCTGCACTCTCATCGGGACCCTCGGCCTTCTGGCGGTGCTGGACCGCTTCCGAATCCCCCGAAAGATGGGCGTAGGGTGGCTAGTGTGGAGCTGCTTGCCCTTGGTTACAGCGGTAATCTGCCGACAACTCGACATCGCCGGGCGGTTCACCGGTCCCGACGCATGGTTGCAAGGCCATGCCCTGTGGCATATCCTTACGAGTCTGAGTCTGGGATGCAACTATCTCTATTACCGGTCGGAAGGGACCGCCGCTGATCGGGCTGTCAAGGTGCGGCGGCGTCTTTTTCAACGCATCCGAACCATCCAGACAATAATACCTCTTGCTGAGTAACAGATGCCGTCTGATCCATTCGTCCAAGAATGCCTGGCTATACAATTTCTTCCTTCTGGGGATCCCAGCGAACCTGGCGTTTCTTGTGGTAGGATTTCAGCGACATGAGGAAGGTGGCCGTTTCAATGAATGCTTCATCTTCGTTGCAGCGGGGCTTTTGGCCGGTTCGAACGCATTGCAGGAAGTTTTCCATGTGGTTGGGCCAGCGGGCGGCCTTGCTGGGATCATACCGATAGATCGGCTCGGGATTCCGTCCGCCCATTGTCCACGCGGGGCCGTCCTTGTAGATCTCGAATCGGCCGGCATCCTGCCCGATGGAGTCGAACACCATCCTCGCCTCCCGCCCGCAAAACTCCGGCGTCTGATCCCGCTCGGAATTCTGGATGCCCTCAAAGACGACCGTACATCCCTGTTTTTCAAACTGGAAGTTCGCGATCCAGGTATCCGGCGATTGGCGGTCATCCTTCCAAAAGGCAATCTGCCCGGCACACATGCAGGTATCGGGAATCCCGTAGCCCAAGACGGACTGCACATAGTCCAGCTCATGGCTGAGCAAATCCCCGGCCTGCCCGGTTCCATAGGGCCAATAGCAGCGCCAATGCCAGAAATGGCGTTCGTTGAATTCGATCTTCGGTGCCGATCCCAGCCACTTCTGCCAGTCCAGATCTTTGACAACCTGTTTGGGATCGGGCCTGTCGTAGCAGTCATAATAGCCGTACCATCGCCAGACGGGCGCGTCGAGGGGTTTGTTCTTGTACCGGCCGGTCTTGACGAAGGTCAACGGCCCGAGTCTTCCTTCGCGGATCATCTTGCCGCCATCGGCCGAAGCAGGGAACTGCCGTCCTTGGTGGCCCAGTTGCATAACGGTCTTGTTCTTTCGGACCGCCTCGCGCATTCGTTTGGCCGCGGCGATCGACAAGGTCCAGCCCTTCTCGCAATAGATGGCCTTGCCCGCATTGGAGGCGTCGATGAGCATCTGCTCGTGCCAGTGATCCGGTGTGGCGATAATGACCGCCTCGACTTTCGGGTCATTGAGGAGATCCTTGTAGTCGAGATAGGTTTTGATATCGGGATTATTGGCGGCCTCGACGCCCCTCTTCAGATGCGGCTTATACACATCGCACACGGCCACCACCTTCGCTGAATCGGTTGCCCCGGTGTACTTGATCAGGTCCCACCCCCGCGTGCCGGTGCCGATATGCCCGACGCGGACCGGATCTGCGGTCGGCGATGCGCCCCGCAGCACGGCCGGCGCCGCGATCAAGGCCGACGCCCCCACGGCCGCTGCTCCCAGAAATGTTCGACGGCTGATACCTCCATTTGAATTCATACTTGCCTCGCTTTCTGATCCTCGAATTTGAAATTGGAAACTTCCTTTATACCATGCTACCTCCCATCCTTCAATAGCCCAGGTAATTGAACCTACCGAGATCACAATACGACGAAAATACCGAATGATTTTCCGCTTGTGGATACGGCACTGTCGGATGTATAGTCTCATCGTTGNNTTGTGGGTAAGCTCTGGGTGAGGGGGGGCTGCGTCCTTCATGGCATAAACTCAAAGTCACCGTTTTCCCGATCGAGCAAAGGATGTATCATATGGTCAAGAACGCGTTTTTTGGCATGGGAATACTCCTGGTTCTTCTTGAGACGGCCCCGGCTCAATACCCGGGCTGGGAATATTCCGGCTCCGTCTATCTGCTCACCACACCCGAAGGCGCGAATGTGCCGGCCTCGGCCTCGGAAGACGGC
>PMBP01000207.1:3509-5018 GCA_003152975.1 Phycisphaerales bacterium
AGCGTCTGGCACATGAACGATCCCGTTCGAGACGAGGTCGGCACGCTCACATCGAAGGATGTCGGCACGACAGCGGTCACGGGAATCGTCGGGCCCGCAAGACATCTTGCCGGCCAGCAGGGTGTTTTTGGCGGGGATGCGATTCCCCATTATCCATCGGGTTCCAGTTCCCACAGTTCCGAAGCGTGGTTTCGGCCGGAGAAACCCAACAGCACGGTCCTGGCCTGGGGCAATGAGCAGGCGCAGGGCAANNAAAGTGGTGATGCAGTTTCGCAGCCCGCCCCATGTCACCATGGACTGCTACTTTTCGGATGCCAATGTCAAAGGCAACGGCGCACTTCCTATGTCCGAGTGGATACAGGTGGTACATACTTATCAGAAAGGGGATTCCCGGATCTATGTGAACGGCATCCTCGACGGCGTTTCAAAATCCAGAGGAGCCCCGCTGGCCATCCAGAGTCCTGCCCGGATGTGGATCGGCGGCTGGTACGACAATTTCGACTTTGTCGGCGATATCGACGAGGTGCGGATTTCCAGGGTGGCCCGTTCCGCCGACTGGATCCGGCTGCAGTATGAGAACCAAAAGCCCCTCCAAACCCTGGTTGGTCCCGTGGTTCAGCCCGGCAACAGCTTCTCGATCTCGCAAGTCCGGGTGAACCTACCGGAAGGCAAGAGCGCCACAATCACCGCCGAGGCCGGAGGCGCACAGAAACTCTATTGGATCCTCAAGAGGGACGGGCAGGAAACCATCGTATCTGTGGATCGGAAATGTTTTACGCTTGATGCCGGCCGGGTGGTTGGAGATCAGTTGTTCATCCTTCAGTTCAAGGCGATCTATCCGAATCAAATCAAGACAATAGACATACCTGTTACGATCCGGGAAGACATTCCGGAACCCATATTTACCCTGAAAGCGCCCGCCGCCTGGGATGGGCGGCAGGCAATCGAGGTGGTGCCTCAGTTGGCCAATCTGGACAAGATGCAGGCTCGGGGCGCCGGAAATCTGAATTACTTCTGGACGGTTTCAGATATTGCCGTGATCAAGGACATCACCCCCGGTAAACTCATCCTCAAAAGGGCACAAAACAGCGGCAAAATGACCGTTACTTTGGCCGTCAACAATGGCGGCGCGGAGACCATTAACTCGGCCACGATCCAAGTCCACGAACCCATTAAAGATGCCTGGGTACAACGGACACCCGCAAAGGATGAGAAGTCGGAGGACAATCAGTTCTATGCCCGCGATGACAACAACGAAGGAACGCTTTATTATAACGGGACTTTGAAGGAGACCGCCGACTCGGTGCTTCTCAAAGTCTATGCCGACGACAAGCTTTTCAATACTGAGATCCAGAAACCCGGAGCCGACAAGGCCTATGCGTTTATGGTCAAACTCAAGCCGGGCCTGATCAAATACAAGATTGAATTCGGAACGAAGACTGGCGGCGCCGAGAAGGTGATAGACACCGTGAGCAACCTGGTTTGCGGCGACGCCTACCTGATTGACGG
>PMBP01000268.1 GCA_003152975.1 Phycisphaerales bacterium
TTCAGACCCGCGAAGGCGTTTTGCGGGCCGAGAAATCGATCAGGAGTCTCACATGGTTCGTAAAGGGCTGCAAATGATTCTGTTGCTGGCAATGGCGATGGTCCTGACTTCGTGCTCGTCGGTCAACGGCGTGGGCACGGCCGTCCAGGGCTTCGGCCGCGATATCTCCTGGGTGGCCAGGCAGCGCGTGGCTGTCACCACCGCCGAGCCGACCTATTACAGCGAGATTGGCGGCGACAGGATCTACTTCAAAAAAGTTGACGACCGGTTCGTTCGAGTCGCGATGCGCTAAGCTACCTCGATGGCCGGGTTCCCTTCTGTGACGGGACGACGACTCCCGCCCGTGGAGGTTGAGCCCACCGACCCACGCGACAACCCTTAACCGGAGACCCATAGCCGATTCCGGCGACCCCGACGGGCTACACCCGCCGGGGTTTTTCTGTTTCCATTTCCGCCTTCCGATCGAGAGCTTTTCCCTGAGCCAAGTTTCGAGTAGAATACCCCACAAATGGAATCATAGATGGTTGTATTTTTGAAGTGGGAAAGGGCCAGCGATGATCAGGGTGTGGATGGCGGTTGTGGTCGTGTCGGTGGTGTCGGCTGGGTGGGGCGAGGTGCTGACCCCCACTGGAAATCCGAAGGATTTTCGCGTCAAGACCTGTCTGCACTCGGTGAGTTATGCCGGCGTGTGGCGGGGTCAGGCCAAGTTGACGGTCGATGAGTTTCTGGTCAAGGCCAAGGAACTCGGCTTNNGAACTGATGGGCAAGCGGCCGCACCTGTCGCCGCTGGACTATGACGCCGCCGCCCGCAAAAAACTCCGCGCCCGGATCGAAGAACTGGGCCTGACGCTGGTGTGCCTGGCCGGATACACCGACTTTACCGCCGGGGTGGACAAGCCCGGCATTCCGCATGTCGAGATCCAGGCCGCCTATGTCGGCCAGATCGCCGAACTGGCCCGCGATCTCGGGACCGACATGGTCCGGGTCTTCACCGGCTACGAGCGGCCCGGCGTGCCGTTCGATACGCAGTACGCCTTGGTTGCCGACGGCCTCAAGCTGGCCGGCAAGGAGGCCGCCAGGTACGGCGTGACCCTGGCCGTGCAGAATCATCACGACATCGGCATCCATCACGACGCGATGCACTGGCTGCTCACCGAGGTCAACCAGCCCAATGTCCTGGCCGCCTTCGATGCCTGGTCGCCGACGCTGGAAGGCCTGGACCCCTCCCAGATTCGCGATGCGATCGTCACGATGAAGCCCTTCATCGTCCACACGACCGTGGCCGACTATGTACGGCTTCCGTGCTACCGCTACGACAACACCCTGACCAACTACCTGCAGGCCGACGCGGTCCTGCGGGCGGTTCCCGTCGGCAAGGGGATCATCGACTACAAGTCCTTCATTAACACGCTCCGGCAGATCGGCTACCGCGGCTGGATCGCCTACGAGATGTGCGAGGTCCTCGACGGCGGCGGCAGCGTCGAAAATCTCGACCGAACGGCCAAGGCCTTTCTGGACTATGTCCGGCAATTCGATACGGCCAAAACGGCCAATTCGGAAAACCGCTGATCGCGGAATGGACCCGAATCCGATCGAGCGAGAGCGAACGATGAGCTGGAAACGCCCCGATACCTTTATCACTGTACTTACGGTCCTGTTGATTCTAACCGTGGGATGGGTGGACTACTGGACGGGAGAAGAACTATCGGTCTCCATCCTGTATCTGATCCCCATCTCCCTGTGCACCTGGCGGATCAGTCGGGGAGGGGGATTCATCATTGCCGGGGCCAGCGCGATTGTCTGGCTTATGGCGGACATCGCATCAAGTCACAAGCAGGGACACCCCCTGGTCCCGTATTGGAATGCTGGTATATTGCTGGCTTCCTTCTGGTTCGTCGTCTATCTGCTATCGGCGCTCAAGGCCCTGCAAACCGGTCTGGAGGCCAAAGTCGAGCAACGCACGGCGGCCTTGCGCACCGAGATTGCCGAACACCAACGCGCCGAAGAGCAGTTGACACAAGCAAACCGAGAGCTCTCGCAAAGCCGAGAAGAGCTGGTCAAGGCACTCTCCGATCTGCACACGACTCAACTGCAGCTCATCGAAGCGGCCAAACTGGAAACCATCGGGCGTCTGGCCGCCGGTATCGCTCACGAGGTCAAGAATCCCCTCATGACGATCACCATGGTGGCCGACTACCTCGCGGGGGTGATCCCGACCGGTGAGCCGGACGGAGCCGCCATGCTCCAGGATCTGCGCGATGCTATCCAGCGAGCCAACCGGGTCATCAGCGAGCTGCTGACATTCTCCCGACCCGGTGAACCGGTCTTGATGCCTGAAGACATCAATGCCCTTGCGGAGCGGGCACTGTCCATGGTGAAGCTGGAAGTGGTTCGCAACCATATCGAGGTTGTCCGTCACTTCAGCGAGGGGCTTGTGGCTCTGCCGATGGACCGAAACAAAATCGAACAGGTGCTCGTAAATATCTATATGAACGCGATCCAGGCCATGTCCAAAGGTGGCACCTTGACGGTTCGGACATCCTTGTCTCCGACCCTCGATCAAGGTCGTTGTCCCATCCTGATTGAGATCGACGACACGGGGCCGGGGATTCCCGAGCCCTACCTGAGCAAGATATTCGACCCGTTCTTCACAACCAAGCCCGTCGGCCAGGGTACCGGCCTGGGTCTTGGCGTTTCCAGGCAGATTATCCACCTGCACGGTGGGAGCATCAATCTTCGAAACCGCCCGGAAGGCGGCGTACGGGCAACCATCCGACTCTATTCCAAACAAGGGAACTGACTATGGCAAAGAAACGCATTCTGGTTATCGATGACGAGGCCAGCATTACGCGGACGATGAAAGTGAACCTGGAACGAACCGGCGCCTACACGGTTCGGACGGAGAATCAGGGCCGTCAGGGCCTGACGGCGGCACGCGAGTTTAAGCCGGATCTGATTCTCCTGGATGTGATGATGCCCGATGTGGATGGCGGCGAGGTCGCTACGCAGATCGAATCCGACCCGGCACTGAAACATGTGCCGATCGTGTTCCTGACGGCAATCGTCACCAAGGAGGAAGCCGGCCGGGACGGCCAGGAAATCGGCAGACATTTCTTCCTTGCCAAGCCCGTCAATCTGGAAACCCTGATCAGGTGCATCGAGGCGAATACCACGGCCTGACGGTTCGCGATTGTCCAAGCTGACTTCGTGGATATCGTCCGGACCCACATCCGGTGTTTTCCGGGTCCGGCCCGACACTCAGGACATATGCAGATCGCCGGGAAATCGGCATGGGGCTTGATTGTATCCGTTGCCGAATGGATTCCGGAATCCTGAAAATTCACTTGCCGTCTTGTCTCGCCCGATTTTTCTGTTATAAATGAATCCTGCCAATCGTCAGGATCGAGACAGGCAAAATCAACGAATCGAAAATTGAAAGGGATGATGATGAAGCGGATGTTGGGAACGTTTACAATTCTGGCGGTGCTGGCCACAATCGGGATCACGGCCGAGCAGGTCTGGAAAGTCCACGACATGGATCGGCCGCGGCCGAAGGTTGTCACGCCGGGCGACTGGTCCACGGCCGACAAGGCGGGCACGGCCCCTTCGGATGCGATCGCGCTCTTCGACGGCAAGAACCTCGACGAGTGGGCCGCCACCGATGGCAGCCCGACCAAGTGGAAACTGGTCAATGGAACAATGGAATCTGTCGAAAAGGCCGGCTACATCAGCACCAAAAAGCAGTTCGGCAGTATGCAGTTGCACCTCGAGTGGCAAACGCCCTCCGTCGTCAAAGGCGACAGCCAGGGCCGCGGCAACAGCGGCGTGTTCCTGATGGGCAAGTACGAGATTCAGGTCCTCGATTCCTTCAACAACGACACCTACCCGGACGGCCAGGCCTCCGCGGTGTACGGCCAGCAGCCCCCGCTGGTCAATGCCAGCCGCGGACCGGGCCAATGGCAAAGCTACGATATCGTCTTCCACCGTCCGACCTTCAAGGATGGCAAGGTCCAGCGGCCGGCGACGGTTACGATCCTGCACAACGGCGTCCTTGTGCACGACCACTACACCATTATGGGCAGCACCTTCCACGGGCGCCCGGCCGAGTATGAACCCCACGGCGACAAAGGCCCCCTGCAGTTCCAGGACCACGGCAACCCCGTCCACTTCCGCAATGTCTGGGTGCGGGAATTAGCGGATTAATCTGCCGTCATTGTACACATATCAGGCATGATTCCGGGGTCAGATCGAAAGGTCTGGCCCCGTTTGTTTTCAGAAACTCTGGCAAAACAGCGGAAGCATGTTTGTCATTCCCGCGAAAGCGGGAATCCAGACCTCTCTATGTTAGAACGGCGCGGGAGATGAAATCCCAAGTCGATCCGGCGACCCTCAGAACACCATCGACGCGTAGCCGACGGATTCCTGCGAAGATTGCCGAAACTTTCGCAGCATGACCTCGCTGCTGGTCGTGTGGGCCAGGAGGACGCCCTGCGTTTTACCCAGGGCCTTTGCCGCCGCGACGGCCACCCCAGCCGCCGCCGGCCCGCAGGCGCTGGTGTGGTCGATCGCCTTTTGGACCAGGGCCGGCGCGTCCATCGCAATCGCCAGGTCGATGAACTCGCGATCGTTGACATTCTTGGCCCAAAACAGCGCCTCGGCCCCGATTCCCTCGGGCGCAAATCCGTACCGGGGTCCGTAGTGGGTCAGGTCCGTCGAGGCAACGCATGCGATGCGTCGGTCCGGGCAATCGCCAATGACCCGTGCCAGCCGCTCCCCGAACGTCGCGACATCCACTTCCAGCGGCACCAAAATCGGCACGATCCGCGCCTGTGGGAACAAATACTGGACGAAGGGGATCTGGACCTCAATGCTGTGTTCGCCGCGATGGGCATCGGGCGACGGCTCGGCGTCGGTTAACTTGACGATCCGCCCGGCAAGGTCCTCGTCGATGGCGATCTCGCCCAGCGGGCTTTGCCAACTGCCCGAGGGATACACGGCCGGCGAATTCCCGAACCAGCGGTGCACCGCCCCCAGCAGGATGAAGCTATCGACCGACCCGTTGGCCTTCTGGATCGCCGCAAAGGTCATCCCCGCCAAGTCTCCGCTGAAGATCCACCCGGCATGGGGGACGATTCCGGCCGCCAAAGGTGAAGCGAACGATTCGGGGATGGGCCGATCCTGGAGACATTGCCGGATTTCCTCTCGGCATTGCTGGGCCGAAGCCGGATAGAACTGACCCGCCACTGTCGGTTTTCGTGAGGCCATGGTTCAACTCCCACTTGTCATCGGGGCCCGAGTGGAGTATGATCTCAACCGGTGCGGTAACAGTATAAACAATCAATGTGAACTTGTCATGGGGAAATCATGGGCAAACAGGCCAAACGATCGACGGTGGCGGTGGTAATGGGGTCCGACAGCGACCTGGGCGTCATGCAGAATTGCATCGACCAGCTCAAGGACTTCGGAATTGATCCGGTCGTGCGGATCCTGTCGGCGCATCGCACGCCCGAACAGGCCGGGCAGTTTGCCGCCGGGGCCGCCGCCGAAGGCATCCGAGTGATCATCGCCGCCGCGGGCATGGCCGCGCATCTGGCCGGCGCGATGGCCGCACGGAGCCGCCTGCCGGTGATCGGCGTACCCCTGGCCGCCGCCGAAGGGCCGATGGGCCTCGATGCCCTGCTGAGTACCGTCCAGATGCCCCCCGGAATTCCGGTTGCGAGCATGGCCATTGGCAAGGTCGGCGCCAAAAATGCGGCCGTCTTTGCCGTACAGATCCTTGCCCTCAGCGATCCGGCCCTGGCCGACAAGCTCGAACAGTTCCGCCGCGATCAGTCCGACAAGGCCCTCAAGAAGGATGCCGCCCTGCAGGGCTGATCGCCAGCCGCCGTTCGGATAGGATTCGGCGCTGAAAGTGGAGGGACTCGCTCTGCTCACTCTGTTCGAGTCCTGCCCTGCGGGGTCGAGTCCGATTTCGCCACACCCCTTCGAAAATGTCGCGCAATAAAAAACCCCCGCCGGGTGAGGGCGGGGGTTTTGAGTTGGATTGCGTCTCCTACCAACGGTTAGTGAATTTCCAGGACTGAATTGAGTTCTCCATAAGGGTTCAACTCGGTTTTCTCGTTGTAGGGATCCTGTTGCCATTGCCCATCGACGACCAGGCGGTAGCGGTAACGGCCGCTGGCCAGCGGCATCTTGATCTGCCACATGCCGTTGTCGCCGAGCTTCTGCAGGGGCGTCTTGTCGCCCTGCCAGTTGTTGAAATCGCCGGCCACGAACACGCTGTCCGCCCGCGGATAAAGCGTATTGAGAATGACCAGATCCTCGATTTGCCGCACGCCGTAAAATTCGGCCAGCTTGGCGTCGATGTCCTTGACGACCGGCTTGGTTGCGACAGCCGTGGCCGCCGGGGCCATTACTGCGACGGCCGCCGGCTCGGGCTCGAGGGTCTCGGTCCGGGACGGGGTCGCCGCGGGCAAATCGACAATCTTCTGACCGCCGGTTTCCTTGCGGATTTCCGTCGTGACGACCATGGGCACCTTGACCGTCGAGAGCA
>PMBP01000135.1 GCA_003152975.1 Phycisphaerales bacterium
CTAAGGACCGGCACTGATGAAACCCGCGCCCGAACAATCCGACTCGGTCACGCCGCACCTGGGCCTGTGGGACGCCGTCAGCATCATCGTCGGCATCATCATCGGCGTCGGTGTCTATCAGATGGCCCCTGCCATTGCCTCCGGCATCGGGCCCATCCGCGACTTTCTGGCACCGTGGCTTCCGTTTCTTTCCCCGGAATCCGTCAGTCGGTTGGCCGTGCTGCTGTTGTGGGTGGTCGGCGGATTGATTTCGTTGTTCGGCGCCTTGGGTTACGCCGAACTGGCCTCGGCCTTTCCCCGTGCAGGCGGCGACTATGTGTATCTGTCCCGCGCCTATGGCCGATGGGCGGGGTATCTGTTCGGATGGGTTCAGCTCTCGATCGTCCGTCCTGGCGATATCACGGTCATGGCCCTGGCGTTTGCAACCTATGCCCTTCAAGTATCCAATCCTTCGGCGGACGCATTGACATCCCCAACGGGAAAACTCCTGGCCTGCGGGGCGGTAGTTTTCCTGACGGTCATCCACATCCTGGGCGTCCGTCAGGGGAAATGGACTCAAAATCTATTGACCGTCGCCAAAGCCATCGGCCTGTTGGTTATCGCAATCGTGGCGTTTACCGCCAATGAAGCCCCGGCCGTACCCGCTCCGAACTTTCAACTGCCCTGGGCCACCGCTTTGGTCCTGGTCCTGTTCACTTATGGCGGGTGGAACGAGATCNNGGTCGGTTCCAAGGCCGTCGCCACCGATGTCGTCGCAACGGTCTATCCATCCATCGCAAGCAAGGCAATCTCCATCCTGATTTGCGTGTCTGCGCTGGGCGCCGTCAACGGTCTGATCTTCACCGGAGCCCGCATCTCCTACGCCCTCGGACAGGAACACCCGACCTTTCATCCGCTGGGGTCGTGGAATTCAAAGACCGGAACGCCAATCTGGGCGTTGATTGCCCAAGGGGTCATTGCGGTGGCGATGATCCTGTCGANNCTATACGGCCGTGGCCGTGTACGGTTTCTATCTGGCGACGAATCTGGCCGTCATCGTCCTTCGTTTCCGCGAACCACAGGCGGATCGCCCCTACCGGGTCACCGGCTATCCGATTCCGACCCTGATCTTCTGCGGCGTATGCGGCTATTTAGTATATAATTGTATCCAGTACGCCTGGAAAAATTATCCCAAGGCCCTCATCGTGATGGCCGTGACCTTCCTGGTGGGCGTGGTGCTGTTGATTGCCGACATGGCCATCAGTCGCGTGCGTCAAAAACTCTCGGAGCCGAAATAACCATGAATCCGGATTTGAGCGACATCGCCGATTTAACCTGGGCTTACCGGGCTTCGCGAATCCTGCAGGTGGCCTGCGATCTGGAATTGTTCACGCACTTGTCCGAACGGTCCATGACGGCGGGCGAACTGGCCGTAGCCTCTTCGGCCAAACCCGATCTGCTGGAAAAGGTCCTGATCGCCTGTGCCGCGATGGGGCTTGTATTCAAGTCCGGCGATCGGTATCGCAACAGTCCCCTTGCGGTGACTTACCTTGTCAAAGGACATGCCCTCTATCAGGGTGACATCATCAACCACGCCGCAAGCGTCTGGAATTTCTGGAACGAGTTGCCCATCGCCATTCGAACCGCCCCGCCGCCGAAACCCGCCGATCCCCACCGCAACTTTATCCTCGGCATGCACAATCTTACGCTCACCGGCCGGGGAAAGTTGTTTCTCAGTCACATTGACCTGTCCGGTCGAAAATACCTCTTCGATGTCGGAGGAGGACCCGGTACTTACAGCATCCTGGCCTGCCGCAAATATCCCGATCTTCGAGCCGTCGTTTTTGACCTGCCGGAAACCCTCGCCATCACCCGGGAGGTCCTCGCCCGCGAAGGCATGGCCGACCGTATCACCGTCCATGAAGGAAGCTGGGAGACCCACGACTTCGGTTCCGGAAACGATGTGGTGCTGATGTCCAACATCCTTCACGGTCCTTCCAGCCAGACCCCGATGAAACTGCAAAAGGCATTCGCCTCGCTGGTCGCCGGCGGGATGCTTGTGGTCCAGGAGTTCCTGATGAACGACGACAAAACCGGGCCCCTGCTGCCCGCCCTGTTCAATGTCATGGTCGGGGCTTTTTCTCAATCAGAACTGTTTGACCACATCCGTTCGGCTGGTTTTGTCAAGGCCGGGATGGTTGCCTCCTCCGAGGATCTCGGAAGCTCGTGGATCACAGCGGAAAAACCCCGCTAATTCCAGGGCTTTCGTTGAAGGGAAATGGAACCGGGGTTAAAACTCCGGCAGATCGCTGGTTCTCAACGGGATGATCGCCTGTCCTTCGATCTCGATGAGCCATTGCGGCCGGCACACCGGGGCGTGCAGCAGCAGGTAGGGAACCTTCTCCGGCAATGAATCAAGATACTCGGTCACGCGGTGGGCATCGCCGAAATCTCGAACATAGACGATCCAATACATCATGTCGTTGAGCGTCGCCCCGCCGTCTGCCAGCAAGGCCCGGATATTATCCAGGGTTCGGACAGTTTGCTGGAGGACATCGCCCTCGTGAACGACCTGGCCATCTTTGTCGATGCTGGCAGTGCCGGAGATGTACAGGTGAGCCCGATCGCGATAGGAAACCATCGTGCCCCGCTCGAAGGTTACATTGTATCGGATCGTATTGCACAAGTTTTGCGGGGCATGGAGAAAACGGATCTGGCGGGACTGAATGCCCAACAGCGACAATGCGTCCATCGTTACCAGCGCGTGCGGACTGGCGGTGCAACCTTCGATACCCGTGCTGGAAATGAAATGCGTCTGCGAGGTCAGGCCGTGCNNCGGTAAACAGTTCCCGGCGGCGATCCACCATGCCCTTGTAGTTGCGATCGACATCGCGGACATACACCCAGGTCCGAATGGTGTTGTCTTTCAGTGTCGCGCGGTGCGCGGACAACTGTTCGAGCAGCAACTGAAACAGAGAATCCGTCTGCCGATACGAGGACCGGGCGTACTCTTCGGTCATCTCCGATTCCTGCAGATTGGTGAACCACAACTGGCTGGTTCCGTTCCGCTTGACTAGTAGCGAGTGCTCGCCGGCCGGAATCTTCTCCATCCCCTTTCTCGAGTCGATGTGATAGGCCAGTACGGCCACCTTCGATGACCGGACCGGTGGCTGTTGAATCACCGACACCGCCGCATGGATCCGTCCATTGGGATCCGCGAACAAGGGGGATTTTTTCAGGGTATCGATCTGGTTGGCCGCATCGCTCAGGAAGAATCTCCGGTACACCACGCTGTCCGGGGCAAGTTTCCGGCTTTGGAGCGCCGTCTCGTACTCCNNGCACTAGACACTGACTGCATACCGTCTGATCCCTTCATTTCAAGACCGATGATAGATTTTATCGGATATTTTGACCGGAGGATTAAGCAAAACCCTCATTGATGGATACTCGTAAACTCCGACCACAGTTCGCTTACGAATCTCAATCGCAAAGACAGGCCGACCTTCATTTCGATACTTCCGTTCATAATTCGTCCCCACAAGCTCGCCATCAGGAGTACCTGGAAGGGGAATAAAGTCCCTCTTTTCCCAATAATAATCCAACTTTTGAATCAAAGTCACTGTAGCTTCGTAATACTTTGCATCATCTGTCACAAAACGTATAGTCCCGTCTGGATTAAGACATCTAAATAAGTGCGGAATATTGCCATCAGACAAAAATCTTCGCTTGTGGTGGCGAGTTTTGGGCCAAGGATCCGGGAAATAAACATGAAAACATGCAACGCTCGAATCGGGGATGAAGCGACAGACAAAATCGGCCGCATCCGCCCGGATCATCCGGACATTTTCAATCCCCCTTCGTCCAAACCGATCGATGCAATATCGGCAATACTTCCTTGCCCATTCGATACCAAGAAAGTTAATATGGGGGCTATGTATTGACTGGGAAAGCAGAAAGGATCCCTTCCCACTACCAATTTCCACATGAACGGGGCCAGACCGTCTGAAAATAAGATCAAAATCAACCTTTTCACCCAGCATTTCAGGGTCCAAGGCAATTCGCGGAAAGTCATCGATAGCCCGTTTGATCATAGATTCAAACCTGGTTCATATTCTGGATGGACGAACGATCAAAACCTCTGGAATATTTCCCTAAATTGGTCAGGGAAATGGAGTTAGATTGTCCATGCCATCGGTCACACTACTTACGGATGCCGTGAATAGCCATCCGTTCTGACCTAACATTCAAAACTGGTATATTACAACATGTTGATGATAAAGTCAAGACCGCTTTGGATCGATAGGAAAACTGGAGAACCGTCGTTCCGGGAAATCGTACCAGAAGCAACGGACAACCAGGAAGAAAGTGAGAGGCCGACCATGATCAGGCCCGTGATTACACTTCGACGCAAGCGGATATTGATCGACATTGACACGCAGAAAGATCTGTTTGTGAGCACGGGAAAAGTATGCGTGCACAACCACCGTCGGATCTTGGCGAACATACGCCGTGTGGTTGCCTGGTCGCGGCTGAAAAATGTCCGGATGATCTCGACCATCCGTAACTGCCCCGTCGGCGATCCGCACACCTGTTCCTGCGTGCTGGGAACCGAAGGTCATGAAAAAATCCGTTATACCCTCCGCCATCGGCACATCTCATTTCAGGCCGACGGCTGTACGGACCTGCCGCGGGACCTCCTCCGCCAGTACGATCAGGTCATCGTCGCCAAACGATGTATCGACCCCTTTGACGAACCGCGGGCGGACCGCATTCTCAGCGAAGTGAAGGCAACCGAGTTTGTCCTGTTCGGTGCCACGGTTGAAGGCGCCATCAAGGCAACGGCGCTGGGTCTTCTGGCCCGGAGAAAATTCGTCACCATCCTCATCGATGCCGTCGGATACCATGACCGCGGCGCCGCCGAAATCGCCCTCCGGCAGATCGAGGCCAAAGGCGCGATGCTCTCGGAAACCCGGTCTCTTCTGGGCAGTTCGCACCTGCACCACATCGGCGTGTGCAACTGCAAGCTGTGCAGGACCGATCTGCCGCTGGCTCCGCTGGAGCTGACCGTCTAAGCTTTCCCGCCAGTGGAATCCACAGGAACGGCCGGTTTGGTCGCGTGATTGCCCCGCCGGGTGAAGAGATCGTACAGAATCGGCATCGCGATCACCGTCAGTATCCCCGAGATCAGGATTCCGCCAACCGAGGCCACGCCGACATCGTTCCGGAGTTCGGCACCAATTCCCTTACCTGTAGCCAGAGGCCACATTCCCAGGATCGCCGCCAGCGTGATCATCATGATCGGCCGAAACTCGTCGATCGTCGCGTCGATCATCGCCTTATGCGGGGGCACACCCTGCGTAACCAAGACATTCCTCTGGTCGGTAATCAGGATCGCGTTGTTGACCACGATCCCGGTCATCATGATCAGCGACATCAGCACGAACATCGACATGCTGTACCCTGTCAGGTACAAGGCCCACATGACTCCGATCAGCGCCAATGGCACGGTCACCAGAATCAGCCAGGGTTGCCCAAATGATTCCAGCAGAGCCGCCAGCATCAGATAGACCAGCAGGATTGCGATCAGTCCCGCCTCGCCGAAATCCACCTGGGCTTCGGCCATAATCTCGTACGCCCCGAGAAACGCATAGTCATATCCCGGCGGCATATTTGCCTTTTGATTGATGGCCGCCTTCATCTGGTCCACCGCCATGCCCAGCGGCAGGGAGCTTTCGATGTTGGCCAGCAGCTTGGAAATCCGCCGCTTGTCCAGCCGCGTGATCTGAACCGGCGCCAGGCGATGTTCGATATTCCCCAGGCCCGACAGCAGCATCGGCTTTCCCGGAAGACCCGGAAACAGGAATTGCTCGACCTGGTCCTTGCCCGGCTGTTTTTCCAGTTCGACGACGATATCGTAATTCCGCGCCCCCAGCTTGAAGGTGCCCGCGTCGAGCCCCTCCAGGTTGCCGCGAAGGGCCAGTCCGATCGCCATGGCCGGGATTCCCAAGTCCGCCAGCACCGGTCGCTGGGGCGTCACGCGGATCTCGGGCTTTCCGATCCGGACGGTGGTATCGGTTTCTTCGAAGCCCTTCATCTCGGACACCAGCGTCTGCCCCGTCTGAGCGATCCGGTCGAGGGTATCGAGACTTTCGCCGGAAATCGCCATCTCGATATCATAACTTTGGCCACCGATAAAGTCAGGAATTCCAAGGGTGGCGATACACTCGGGAATATCCGTCACCCGGCTGCGGACCTCATTCATCAGATCATCGATCGTCAAGGCCCGCTCGTCCCGGTCGGAGAATCGCAGCAGGATCTGCGCCAGATACACGCCCTCCGACGACTGGCCGATGATCCCCTCCACCTTTCCGACCGTCGAAAGGATATACTTGAGCTCCGGCAGATCCCGCAATCCCTTCTCGATCCCCTGAACCCGTTGCGTCGTTTTTTCCAGATCATACCGGGTGGGAAATTCCAGCTTGACCAGGAGCTGGCCCCCGTCGGTGCTGCTGAAGAAACCGAATCCCACCTTGGAGCCCAGTGACATCGAATGCACAAACAAACCGATCGTCGCCACAATCACCAGGATCGCGGCCCAGCGGTGCCGCTCGTTGAATTCCAGGATCGACCGCAATCCGACACAGACACGGCTGAACATCCCATTCCAGACCCGCTCCATCCATGGCAGGATTCCCCGGGCATTGGGATTGGCGGGCTTGAGGAACAGAGAGCATAAAAGCGGCGTCAGCGTAAATGAGATGAACAGCGACACCGCCGTCATCAGGACCATCGGCCAGGCCAGGGGACGGAGAAATTTCCCGATCATGCTGCTCATCATCGCCAGCGGAAACAGCACAACAATGTTGGTCCCCGCGCT
This sequence comes from Phycisphaerales bacterium, assembly GCA_003152975.1. GTDB lineage: Bacteria > Planctomycetota > Phycisphaerae > Sedimentisphaerales > Anaerohalosphaeraceae > FEN-1350. The sequence continues at coordinate 6,857 of PMBP01000135.1, forward strand.
GCCCACGACCGCGATCACCGATTCGGCCGCGCCCAGCCGCGACGCCTCTTTGGGATTCCCGGTGGCATTGAGCCGTTTGACAATCGCCTCCATCACCACAATCGAGTTGGTCACCAGAACGCCGACCGACAGTCCGATCGACAACAGCGTGGAGGTGTTGAGCGTATAACCGCACATCTGCATGAAAAACAGGCCGATGATGATCGTCAGCGGCATCGTCACAAAGATCACCAGCGTCGCCCGGAGGTTGTACAAAAACAAGAACAGGATCAACGCCGTCAGCGCTACACCCTGCCAGATATCGCTCCAGGCGCTGGATACGGTGGCCTCGATCAATTTTCCGTCGTCGTTGATCCAGGTCAGGTCCATGCCGCCCGGAAGCTGTCCCTGGATCGTCTCCATCGCCGTTCGCACCCGTCGAACGACATCGACGGCATTGGCCTCGGCTTTCTTGATGATGCGGATGGAGATACAGGACCTCCCATCGATGAAGGCCTTCTGACGAACCTCTTTGGTCGTCATCTCCACCCGGCCGATGTCGCGCAGATAGCAGCGGCTGCCGCCCTCGTTGGCCACCTCCAGCCCGCTCATCTCGGCGACCGCGGCAAAGTCGGCATCAAACTTGACGGAATACTCGGTCCCCTGTTGGCGCACCCGGCCGGAGGGAATAATCCGGATATTTTGCCGAACGGCCCCAACCACATCCGTGCTGGACAGGCCCCGTTCGGCCAGCTTCTCGCGATCGAGCAGGATATGCACTTCGCGGACCGCCCCGCCGATCAACTCGACATCCGCCACGCCGCTGATGACCGTTAGCCGGTCTCGAAGCGTGTTGTTGGCATAATCGTATAACTCTTCCAGCGACACATCACCCCCCAGGGCCATGTTAATCACCGGTTTGGCATTGACATCGAATTTCATGATCACCGGGTCCTCGGCGTCTTCCGGAAGATCGGCTTTGATCATGTCCAGCTTTTCGCGGACATCCGTGGCGGCGATATCGACATCCACATTCAGGTGAAATTCGAGGAAGGTCTGGCAGACATTCTCCATGCACGCCGAGCTGACATGTTTGAGGCCGTCAATGGTGACGACCTTGTCTTCGATCCGCTTGGCAATATCCGTTTCGATCTGTTCGGGACTGGCGCCGGGATACACCGTCACGACCGTAATATACGGCAGATCCATCCGGGGCATCAGTTCCAGCCCCATTTTGCGATATGCATTGAATCCCAGCAGCGATAATCCGATCAGCAAACAGCTCATCGCCACCGGGCGGCGAATCGAAACATCCGACAAAAACATCAGCGCCCCTCCGTCTGCACCGTCACCGCCGTACCGTCATTCAATAGATACTGTCCCATTGTGACCACTGGGGTCGCATCCGTGATGGCGCCTTGTTTGACCTCGGTCCAGCCGTCGGTCTCCAAACCCGTCGTGATCTCCACGATCCGGGCCTTGTTGTCACGGACCCCATACACCACGCTCCGCTCCCCGCGTTTCTGGAGGGCCACGGTCGGCACACCCAGGGCCTTGCGGCTCTCCAATACCACCGAGATCGCCGCCATCGATCCCGGCACCATCGTCGGCGGCGGATCCTTCAGCAGGGCTTTGATCTCGAAGGTCCGCATCTTTGTTTGAATCGTCGGGCTTTTGTATGAAATGGTGACCAATCCCGCCTCGACCGATGCGACGGTGATCTTCATCTGTGTCTGTCCAGCCACAATCTGCGGATAGAAATTCGCCGGGATCATAGCCGAAACCTCGACCAGCGATGGATCTTCGATGCGAAAGACCGGCTGCCCCGGTGAACCCATCTCGCCCAGTTCCAGCAACTTCAAGCTGATTCGGCCATTGATCGGCGCCAGGATGACCGAGTCGGACAGATCCTTTTCGGAAATGGCCAGCGCCGCTTCGGCCTGTTTCTGGCGTTCGGTCATCAGATCGACCTGGGCCTCGGCCACTTTCAACATCGCCTGGGTCTGCCGGTACCGAGACTGTTGCTGCTCGAAGGCGTCCGGGGTTACGGCCTGCTTTTCCAGCAAACGCGCAAACCGGCGATAGTCCAGTTCGGCCTTCTCGAAATCGGCCCGGCCCCGCTCCAGACTGGCCGCCGCCTCTCGCTGGGCACACCGTGCCACCGCCAGATCCTGTTGCTGAATCAACACGGCCTTTTGAATCTTCAGAGAATCTGTGGCAAACAGCTTCGTCTGGCCGGCGATCACCGCGTCGCCTTCATCCACGAATAAAAACTCGATCACACCCGGAATCCGCGGGGAAACCATGGCTGTGTTTTTGGCCTCGACGGTGCCCTGGACCTCGATCCTTACTTCAAAAAGCCGCGTCAGGGCCGGCGTTACCACTACGGGTACCTTCGACTTGGCCTCTGTGGCCGGTGATGGTGCCGATTCGTTCATCTTTGCGGCATCGGCTGCCTTGGCCGTCGATGCCGGCCGCAATTGCCACATAGCTACCGCACCGATCACGGCCACCAGTGCGATGGAAGCAAGTGATACCGTTTTCCAATAACGACGGGAAGGAATCGTATTTTTATCCATTGTTTACCTCGTTTCTGTCGTATCGGTCGTGTCGATCGGCGAAAGTCCCATGGCCTGTCGCAGCGCGGCAACGCCGACCTGATATTGATACTGGGCCATTAAAATTCCCATTCGGGCCTGATCGAGCCGAGACTGTACCGACAGTACCTCCGTGCCGGTAACCAGTCCCTCCTTCCATCGGGATTGCGTTTCGGCATATTGGGCCAGGGCCACGCCGAGATTCTTTTCGGCCAGAACTTTGTCATTCTCTGCCGTTTGGAGATTCAGATGGGCCTTGAGGACCTCGGCCATCAGCGTCAGGGTTTGCTGTTCCCGGTCGAGGAACGCCTTTTCCCGACCCTTCTTGGACGCCTCGTATTGGTTGACATTCGCAAAACCATTGAACACCGACACCATCCCCGAAAGGCCCGCCGTCCAGTATCGTGAGGTTTCTATCATCGAGTCGGAGGTCGTCGTATGGGTGGCAAATCCGAACAATCGCGGCAAAAATGCCGAGATCGCCAGCTTGACCTTTTCCTCCTCGATTGCCACCGCTCGATCGGCGATCGCAAGTTGCGGATGGCGAAGGATGGCCTGATAGATCAGATCTTCAACGGACCCTTGAGGGGCCTGAATAATCCCCGCCTCACCGAGTGCGATTTCGGCCATCGGCGATAACCCCAATGCAATCAGCAGATCGGCCTTGGCCAGACGCAGAGAAACCTGCGTGCTCTGCAGGTCGTTGCGACGGGCCTGGACCAGAACCGCCGCTTCGTCGGCCTGCCAGATGCTGAGCATTCCTTCCCGGACCATATCTCGAAGCTGCTTTTCCAGCGACTCGGCGGCTGCAAGCTGGCTTTGCAGTACGGTCGCCGATTCCTGCAGGGACAGACAGTAGTAATATTGTCCCGTCACCTGCAGCAAGATCATCTGCCGCGTGTACTCGGTAACAAGCTCGGCGATTTCCTCGCCCCGCGTGTACATCGAATACAGAAACCAGGTCGAAGGATCGAAGATCGCCGTCTGGATATTCCAGGTCATTTCGCGGACGCGTTTATCTNNTCAGTTGTACTTGAACTGGACCGACGGCAGGAAATACGAAAAACTCGTCTGTCGATTCAAGCGGGCGATCTGCTGATCGATCTGGGCGGCCCGCAGATCCAGATTGTTCCGCAGTGCGTACTGGATACAGGCATCGAGCGTGAATACCGGCGTGGCCGCCTGGGCCTGCTCAGTCCGCTGGGCCAACTCCCGCGAATACGATTCGGCCTGGCGGAGACGGACCATCTGGCCGTCAAATTGAGTGCAACCGGCCGCCATCAGCATCGCAACGAGAATCCAGGTTTTATTGGGCATGTGATGTCCCCTCCCATTGCCGCAGGCCGTCAAATAACATTGCCTCGATCTCCGGCAGTCCCTGCTCCATCGAGATCGACTGCGGATAGGTCACCGCCGAAAACGCCAACGATTCGAGCATCGCGCTCAAGGCCAGAGCCACCATGCCGGCGTTGCACGCCCGAAATCGCCCATGCTCGACGCCGGATTGAATCACGGCCGAGAGCCGATCCAGAATGGTTACCCGGATTTGTTCGATTTCTTCTTCCAGCTGCGGCGCGATGACCATCGACAAGCGGTTGACATCGCCCAGATATAGGCGAATCATGTCCATGTGCTCGGTGAAAATCGTCCGATGGGCCTCAATAAACCGGCGTAGTTTCCGGTCTTCGGTTTCGGAACTGTCCAGGATTGGAAGCAGCAGGGCCAAAATCTTCCGGCTGCAGTTGAGCATCAGTTCGCTGTACAATGCCTCCTTGCTGGGGAAAAAATTGTACAGCGTCCCGGTGGCGAACTCCGTGACCGTCGCGATCTCCAGCATGGAGACATTATGGAAACCTTTTTCCGAAAACAACTTCAATGCCCCGGCCACAATCTCTTCTTTGTGCCGAAGTCGCTCTCGTTCCTTGCGGGACAATGAATCCGTTGTCATGAATGAAAACTCCAATAATGACCGATAGTTCATTCACTGAATACAGATTCATTATACGAACATAAAAACCAAAGTCAAGAGTTCAAATTCACAAAGACAGAGAATTCTCGAAGCCGCCCCAAAAATCTTAACATTCCTGAATATTACGATCCAATTTCAGGTGCCAAGACAGTCGCTTTTGCGGAAATATGATTGATTTCAGCCGTTTCTGTCCGTTCGATCAGATTTTTGGCTTTTGGAAATGTAAATGAGGTCTTCCCATTCACCAACGCCATTCCAAACTGAATCATCGCGTCGCTGCCAGCCCTATCCACCTCCACCGGTGGAATGAACAGGTTCGCCAATGCTCCCTTGAGATTTCCCCAGAATCCTTCCTTCTCGTCGGCATCAACAATCGATGCGACCTCGACCAACATGGTTGGTTTGGTATCCGGGTCGGTTTTGCGGAAAGTCAGGTTGTTCACGCGAGCGATGAGCTGATTGCTGCGATTGGCATAATCATACCGTCCATCCTGCGGAATCAGATTGTAAAGGCCGATCGATACGGGGCTCTTACTGCTTCGACCACNNTGGATACGAACGGTCGTAACCTCACGCTGGCCTTTGACCATCTTGCCCGTCACTTCCACCGAGCCGAAACCCGTGCCTTCCAGCTTGATGAAATCCAGCATGTTGGTCATGGGTTTCCCGGGCTTATTAAGCGGAATCCAATACGCGATCATTGAATTCGGTTCATAGGTGTTGGTGAAACTGCCCGTTCCCTGAAGATCAAACTCGCAAACCAGGCGAAAATCATTTTTTTTGAAATTCCGCTGCAATGACAGGATCTTGGCAACCTGCTGGTTGTCCTTGCTGCTTATACAATCCACCAGGGTCGGGGACACCAGCGGAACAATATACATCAGATTGGACGCGGGATTGAGGATGGCGCTTGGCCCATCGGTTAAATGAATCGTGGGACCCGTCGATGCTGCCGGACCGGCATCTGCACCGGCACACAA
>PMBP01000082.1 GCA_003152975.1 Phycisphaerales bacterium
CAGCTCTTCGCGCAGGTCACCAATCCTCCGATCGATCCGTTGCGTGAAGGCCTTGTGATGAGCTTGATGGCCTACACCGGCAAGCGGCGCAACTTCCTCGACGAAAGTCCGGAGCACTGCCGTCAGCTCAAGCTTCCGCACCCTATCCTGTCCAACGAAGACATCGTCCGTCTGCGGGAAGTGCATCGCGGCGATTTTAAAGTCTGTACCGTCTCCTCAACCTTCGAGATCGACCCCCAACGGCCCGGCTGGGCCCTCAAGCGAGGCCTCGATCAATTGGTGCAGGCCGCCGAGGATGCGATCACCCGCGACGACGCCTCGCTGATCATTATCAGCGACCGTGAAGTCTCTCAGACGCAAGCTCCCATCCCCTCGCTTTTGGCGGTTTCGGCCGTCCATCAGGGCCTGATTACCCGCGGCCTGCGAGCCGAGGCGGGGCTGATTCTCGAAAGCGGCGAGCCCCGCGAGGTCATGCATTTTTGCCTGTTGTCGGGTTACGGGGCCAATGGCGTCAATCCGTATCTTGTTTTTGAGTGCATCGACCAACTCCGCCGGCAGGGCGAGATCGATCCCCAGATTGAGCCGTCGTTGCTGGTCGATCACTACATCGCCTCGGTCAAGAAGGGTATTCTCAAGACCATGAGCAAGATGGGCATCAGCACCCTCCGAAGTTATTACACCGCCCAATTGTTTGAGGCCATCGGTCTGGATAAATCGTTTGTCGATGAGTATTTCACCGGCACCTCGTCAAGGATCGGCGGCGTTGGCCTCGAACAGATTGCCCGCGATACGACCCGCCGCCACCAAGCCGGTTATACCCCACGGCCGGCAGGGGGCATGGAACTGGATTATGGCGGCGAATACCACTTCCGCCGCGACGGTGAATATCATCTGTGGAACCCGATGACGATTGCTCGCCTGCAGCATGCCGTCCGATTCGATGACCCGAAGGCCTTCGCCGATTATGCCAAGGCCGTCAACGATCAGGCCCGCTCTCACTACACACTGCGGGGCTTGTTTGAACTGATCGGGGCCGAACAGCCCGTGCCGATCGACGAAGTCGAGTCCGCCGCCTCCATCGTCAAGCGTTTCTGTACCGGGGCGATGAGCCACGGTTCGATCAGCAAAGAGGCCCACGAGTGCCTGGCCATTGCCATGAACCGGCTGGGCGGGATGAGCAACACCGGCGAGGGCGGCGAAGATCCGGCTCGCTACACGCTCGACGCCAACGGCGACAACCGTAACTGTGCCATCAAACAGGTCGCCAGCGGCCGTTTCGGCGTGACGATCCATTACCTGGCCAACGCCCGCGAGATCCAGATCAAGANNGCCCAGGGCGCCAAGCCCGGCGAGGGTGGCCAACTCCCCGGCCACAAGGTCACCAAAGAAATCGCCCAGTTGCGATATGCGACGCCCGGGGTGACGCTGATCTCCCCGCCGCCGCACCACGATATCTACTCGATCGAAGATTTGGCCCAGTTGATCTACGATCTGAAGTGTGCCAATCCCGGCGTGAAGGTCTCGGTTAAGCTCGTCTCCGAGGTCGGCGTCGGCACCATCGCCGCCGGCGTCGCCAAAGGTAACGCCGACGAAGTCCTCATCAGCGGCCACGACGGCGGCACGGGCGCCAGCCCCTTGTCGTCGATCAAACATGCCGGCGGCCCGTGGGAACTCGGCCTGGCCGAGACCCAACAGGTGCTGGTGATGAACGGCCTCCGCGATCGCATCCGCGTCCAGACCGACGGCCAGCTCAAGACCGGCCGCGATGTCGTCATTGCCGCGCTGCTCGGCGCCGAACAATTCGGCTTTGGCACCGCCGCCCTGGTTGCGCTCGGGTGTACGCTCCTTCGCAAGTGCCACGAGGGCGCCTGCGTCTATGGCATCGCCACGCAGGACCCCGAACTCCGCGCTCGTTTCGCTGGCAAACCCGAATATGTCCAGCGGTTTATGTTGTTTGTTGCCGAGGAAGCCCGACGGCTGATGTCCACGCTCGGATTTCGCCGCTTTGAAGACATGATCGGCCGCGTCGATCGTCTGCAGATGAAGGCCGCCATCGAGCACTACAAGGCCAAGGGTCTGGACTTTTCGGCGATCTTCTACCGGCCGGATATCTCCGACGGCCGCGCGATCCGTCTGACCCGTGCTCAACCCAACAAGATCGACGATCATCTCGACTGGAAAATTCTCGAAGCCGCCAAGCCGGCCATCGAGCAGAAGATCAAGACCACCGTCGAGTTGCCCATCCGCAATACCGATCGTACCGTCGGTACGATTGTCAGCAATCGCATCGTTCAGCGATATGGTCCTGCCGGACTGCCCGACGATACCCTCCGGATCGCTCTTCGCGGCTCGGCCGGCCAGAGTCTGGGTGCGTTTTTGATTCACGGCGTGACGATCCATCTGGTCGGCGATTCCAACGACTATGTGGGCAAGGGGCTCTCTGGCGGACGCATTGTTGTGCAGACCCCGCCGGGTTCACCCTTTCCGGCCCATGAAAACATCATCGTCGGCAACACGGTCCTCTACGGCGCCACCAGCGGTGAGATCTTCATCAACGGCATGGCCGGCGAACGCTTC
>PMBP01000259.1 GCA_003152975.1 Phycisphaerales bacterium
ATATGCTGATACTGCCCAGGCTGATCGGCAAGGTGATTGACACCAGCGCCAACTCTCAGCCGGTCTGGTACACGCTGGATGGCTCTGACCCGCGCGTACAGGGCGACGGGACGACTCCGGGCGCTCTTCAATACCCCGGCTCATCGATCAAGCTGACCCGGAGCGGGCCGATCAAAGCGAGAACCCTTTACACCGGAACCTGGTCGGCCCTGAGCGAAGCGGTGTTTGCGGTCGGGCCGGTGAAGGAGAGTTTGCGGATTACGGAGCTGATGTACAATCCAGCCGATCCCAATACCGAGTTTGTCGAGCTGAAGAACATCGGGGTAGGGGCCATCAACCTGAACCTCGTCAAGTTTACCCACGGCATCGATTTTACCTTCGGCGATCTGACACTGGCACCAAACGCCTACACGCTGGTGGTCGGCAATGCGGCCGAGTTTACGGCACGCTACGGCGCCGGCCTGCCGATCGCGGGGCAATTCGTCGGCCTGCTGGAGAACCATGGCGAACGGATCCGACTGGTGGACGCCATCGGGACGGTGATCCACGATTTCGACTACAAGGACGGCTGGTTTGACATCACCGACGGGCAGGGCTTTTCGCTGACGATCCTCAACGCGGCCAATCCCGACCCGCTGGCCTGGGGGCAGAAGATCGGCTGGCGGCCCAGCTCGGTGGTCGGCGGATCGCCGGGCGGCGACGACAGCGGGATCGTGCCGCCGCCGGGGGCGATCGTGATCAACGAGGTCCTGTCGCATGTTCACGACACGGCCACCGACTGGATCGAGCTGCACAACACCACGGCCGACCCGATCAACATCGGCGGCTGGTTCCTCTCCGACAGCGGCGCCGACGATCCCAACCGGATGAAATACGAGATCGCTTCAGGGACGATGATCGGCGGTTACGGATACAAGGTCTTTTACCAGATCCAGCACTTCGGCAACCCGGCCGATCGGGGCTGTCATGTCCCATTCACGCTCAGCGAAGGCGGCGAGACGGTCTATTTGCAGTCGGGCCTGGGCGGACAGTTGACGGGGTACGCGGCGCAACAGCAATACGACGCCGCGGAGCTGAATGTCGCGTCGGGCCGGTATCTCAAGAGCACGCTGGACGGCGGGGTGAACTTCGTGGCGATGGACCACAACACGCCGAACGATTTGAACTCGGGGCCGAAGGTCGGGCCGATCGTCTTCACGGAGATCATGTATAACCCCAACACGACCAACACGGGCGACGAGTACATCGAACTGAAGAACATCGGCTCATCGCCGGTGACACTGGAGGATACGGTGGATACCGAGATCGCCCCGGGGGTTCTGCGGTCGGAAAAGATAAGCTGGCGGTTTACCGACGGGATCGAGTATGTCTTTCCGGCGAAGACCACGATCCCGGCGGGCGGACTGATGATCGTGGCCAAGGATCCGGCCAAGCTCAAGGCGTATTACGGCGCGGCGATTCCGGGGACTGTGCCGGTGCTGGGGCCGTTTGCCAACAACACCAGTTTGAGCAACGGCGGCGAGAAGGTGCGGCTGTCGCGGCCGGGAGAGCAGGAATTCGGGAAGGCGCGGTTCTGGATCCGGGAAGAACAGGTAACCTACGGTGACGCGGCGCCGTGGCCGATCGAGCCGGACGGAACGGGCAAGGTTCTCAAGCGAATATCGCCCGCGGCGTACGGCAACGACGCGAACAACTGGCAGGCGGCCAGCCCGACGCCTGGACAGTAGTGGAATTGTATATTGAATATTGACTATTGAATATTATTTAATAATGGTACTCCTGTATCGGGTGGATCAGTACGCCCGGTAATCCAACGAATCAGCGCAGGAGGTTGATCAATAAATCGGATATGGCATAGGGTCAGCCGATCCTGTTATGGTTCGGCGAGAGAAGCGGAGTTGATCGTCGGGTTATCGATGGGGCCGCGGACTTCGACTTTGACAATGGCCGAGCTGAGGGCCAGGGCAAGCGATTGGAGGAAGGAAGGATCTTTGCTGCCCCGGGCGGGGGATACGGTGAAGTCGAGCATGACCTGGCCGGACTGCAGGTCCAGCGAACCGGCGCCTTTGAGGAGGGAGCGGGGGCCGGACAAGAAGACCTCGTCGAAGACCATCCGGCGGTTTCGAATCCAGGCGTTGACGCTGATCCGGTCGAACAACTCGTCGGTCGCTTCGTTAAGCTTGGCAACCGAGAGGACCTGGCCGGCCACGGTTTGGCGGGCCAACTGCAATTCGCCGATCTCCATGTTCAGCCGGCCGGTCGAGGAGTCGGGGCGATCGAGTTTTCCGGCCAGAGTGAACACGCCGCTGGCCCGACCGCCGCGGGAGGCGTCCGAGGGCTGACCGCCAACGAGCCGCTGGGCGAGAATCTCGGCGGCGATCACACTGTCGAACATCAGTTCTAACCGATAGCCAAGGGCGTCGTCGCCTTTCGTGCCGAGTTCCAGATTGCCGAGGATTTTGCCGTCGTGACAATCGGTGCGGAAGTCGCGGCTGACGAACACGCCCCGATCGGGATCGAAAGAAACCTCGGCAGACAGGCGGCCCAGGTCGCGACCGGCGACGGTAAAGGCGTCGGTACGGACGGACCCTTCGCAGCGGGTCAACCCCTGACCGATGGTGTAGTTTCCGGAAGATTGGACCGTACCGCTAAGGCCCTTGACAAAACCTGACTTTCCCAATTCACATTGGCGAAATCCCAGTGTTGCCGAGTAATCCAGGGTGTCCGGGCCGTTCGGTGGGTGGACATAGACGGCCTGCGGGACTTGAATGTCGATCTGACCGGTCACGGACAGGGCGTCGAGGATCCGCCGGGCCGGGCCCTTCAGGTCGGCCAGTGTCTTGGGCCTGATCTGGATCCGGTCGGCCTTGAGGTCGCCAACCTCGACACGGTCGGGAGTGATCGTAATACGACCGGTCAGATTACGGATCGGATAGGGAAACGCGGGCCAGCGGATTTCGTTGCCGAGGCATTCCACTTCGACGCGGTTGGGCTGGCAACCTGATTGGCCGGGATCGGCGGAGATTGATGCCGAGACATTGACCTTTCCGGCCGGGTGAATCTGTTCGATTACCGAAGCGGCCTGGGGCGGAAGGGCCTTGAGCCAGCGGTCATCCAGCGACAGATCGACGGCCCGGATGGTCAGACAATAGCCGGGTTGTGTGCGAGTTTCGTTCGGGGGCCAGACCAGACCGGAGACCTCCACCCACCCGGCGCCGTTGCGGCCGGTCATGCTGTGAAGGACAACGACATCGGGCGTCAGGTCGGCCTGAGCGGTGACTTCCGTCAGGGGCAGGGGAAATTTGTCGAACACCATCGTCGCGCCGCGGATGCGGGCCGAGGCGATGTACTCGACGAGGCGACGGCCGACCTCGTTGGGAAAAATCTTGATGCGAACATCCGTAAGGGCGTCCACCTCAAAGTTATCGAAAAACTCCCTCTGTTTATCTGTTAATGCGCCCTTGAGAGTCGCGTCGATCGGGATATCCTTGGCGTCCACGGTGATCTGGTAGCGCGGGTGGTCGGTATCGATGGCGGTGATTTGGCCGCGAAGGACAATCGTTCGGCCATCATATTTCGATGTGACATCATCCAGAATAAAGCGGTCTTTTTCGATGCTGACCCGGCCGATCAATTGCCGCAGCGGGTAGGGGAAATGTTGATAGACGGCGCTGGTCCCGTTGAGGCCGACCTCCAGGCGGGTGTTCGGCGGCTGATCGCCCTCGGCCTGGTAGCGGTAGTCGATCCGGGCCGGGCCGTGCGGGGAGAAGGTGAACCACAGGGCCTTTTGCTTTTCGCTGATGGCCTTGTAGAGGTCCTGGTCGAGTAACATGTTCTCGCTGGTGACTCGGAGCTGTCGTTTGTCCCCTTGGCTCTGGACCCGGCCGGACAGGGCCAGGTGTACGGGGCCATGCCGAGTACGAAGCGAATCGAAGATGGCGCTGTCTTGAGTGACTTCGATAGTGCCTTCCGTCTGTTCGAGACGGTAGGGAAATTTTTCGTACTGCACGGCGATATCCCGGCACCGCACGACGCCGGTTAGTTGGATTTTGCCCGGTTCCAGAAGGGGCCCTTTGCAGTCGATGTCGATGTCGCCGCGGCCGCGGGGCTGATAGTCCTCGAGAAATTGCCGAAGCGGCTCTCCCAGCCACTGGCGGATCGGTTCACTATAAACCAGAGTATCCGGATGGGCCTGCGGGTCGATCGTCCAATCCTTGAGCTGGACGCGGACGGCCAGTTGCGGGCGGCGGGGGAACTCGCCGAGGATCCCGCTGATCGCCAGGGTGCTGCCGGGACCGACACGGCAGGACAGCTTGCGGACTTCAAGTTTGCCCTGCGATAGCAACAGGTCGGCGTCGATGTCGTGGACGTCCCAGGAATTGTCGAAGACCGGCGAGGCGCCCATGCGGATTCGTCCAAGACAGGAAAGTTCACCGGGCCGGCCGACGCGAAGGGTGCCGCGCAGATCGCTGCCGCCGAAGCCCAGGCGGTCGTCGACGCCAAGGAAATAGGAGAACTGGTCCCGCTGCCCCGAGACCGGGCCAAAGCTGCCCGATACGCCCAGCACAACGATCGGTTCAATCCGGCCATCCCGAATCCGCCGCAGCCGCAGCGTTCCCTGGTCGGCAAACACGAAGGGTACCAGTCCCGGCAGATCGGGTCGGGATAGGTTGATCGTCTGCAGATTCCACTGGTCCTGGTCGATGTCGTATTCGACATTCATGACGAACTGCTTGAGACGAAGCGATCGCAGACACGGCCGGAACCTCAGCAAACTGGTAACGGAGAACCACCCTTCGACGCGTTCGGCTTCCAGCAGGGCATTGTCGTAGAGGCGGCCTTCGAGGGGTTCGACGATCAGATGGTTCATGCGGACCATGCCGTAGGCGGTGAACTCGACGGAGTCGATGCGGACGCGAGCGCCGGTCAGTTCGGCCAGTTGCCGTTGGGCGATGGGCAGGAGGACCCGGTCGCCGACGAAGCCGAGCAGGACCCACGCGGCAAACAAGAACACGACGAACCACACCATCCGTCGCAGGAATGGCCTACGGACATGCAATAGAACCCGCAGATGTTCCCGAAGTTCGGCCATATCCCTACAGCCCGTGATCGGTTATGGTGAATTCATTTATCGGCCGCTCAGAGATTTTGAATGGCTTTGTCGGCGATATCACGGCGGAAACAGGCCCCGTCATAACGGATCATCCCGACAGCTTCATAAGCGTTGGCTTTGGCCTCGGCGATGGTCGTACCCAGGGCCGTAACGCCGAGCACCCGTCCGCCGCTGGTGGCGACGCGGCCGTCAATGCGGTCGGTGCCGGCGTGAAAGACCTTTACGCCCGGTAACTGGTCGGCCTGCTCGATGCCCGTGATGGGTTTGCCTTTTTCGTATTTGCCGGGATAGCCCTGCGAGGCCATGACCACACACACCGCCGGGCGAGGGTCCCACTCCAGGGTGATCTCGTCGAGGCGGCCGTCGCAGACGGCCAGTAGGACCTCGAGCAGATCACTCTTAAGGCGCATGAGGATTGGCTGGGTCTCCGGGTCGCCAAAGCGGGCGTTGTATTCCAGAACCCGCGGGCCGCCCTGAGTCATCATCAGGCCCGCATAAAGGACGCCGCGATAGGGCGTGCCATAGCGGTTCAGGCCATCCACGGTCGGAACCAGAATTTCGCGGACGATCTGGTCCATGAGTTTGTCGGTGACGATCGGCGCGGGGCTGTAGGCACCCATGCCGCCGGTGTTGTCGCCGGTGTCATTGTCACCGATGGGTTTGTGATCCTGGGCGGACTCCATGACATAAATATTACGGCCATCGACAAACGCCAGGATGGAGACCTCCTGGCCGAGTAGCTTGTCTTCGACGAGGATTTTGGCGCCGGCGGCGCCGAAGATCTTCTCGCAGAGGATTCTTTCAGCGGCAAGGATGCCGTCGGACGGATCATCGCAGACGAATACGCCCTTGCCCTTGGCCAGGCCGGTTGCCTTGATCACGACGGGTTCGTCGCGCGAGGCGATGTAGGCTTTGGCGTCCTCGAAGTTGTCGAACAGGCGGCTTTCGGCGGTGGGGATGGAACTGGCCCGCATGATCTGCTTGGAGAAGGCCTTGTCGGCCTCGATCTGTGCGGCGGCGCCGGAGGGTCCAAAGGCCTTGATGCCCGCGGCCTCGAAGGCATCGACAATGCCGGCGGCCAGAGGGTCTTCCGGGCCGATCACAGCCAGGTCGATCCGCTGGTCCTTGGCGAAGGCCACGAGGCGGTCGATATCATCGACGGGGATCTGGGCGTTTGTGCCGCACTGGGCGGTGCCGGGATTACCCGGAGCGATAAAGAGTTGCTTGAGCCGAGGCGACTGCGTCAGCTTCCAAGCGATGGCGTGTTCTCTTCCACCGTTTCCGATCAACAATACCTTCATCGATTATCCTCTGAAATTTCCGAATGGGATTCCCACGGCCCAGACTGTACCAGAATGGCGGGGGCTTCTCAAGCCCATAGAGAGGATGCGCCAAGGTTTTTCTTCCGGAGACGAGCCGGCTTACATCCGTTGGCGGCACAGGTTGGCCAGCCGCAGGAAGCCATCGGGATCGATCCGTTCGGCTCGCTGGCCGGGATCGATGCCGGCCTCCTGGAAGATCGCATCCCAGTCGGAGATGGCCGAGAGTCCCTCGTGGCCGAGCTTGGTGCAGCCGCGGAGGGTCTTGCGGCGATGGCCCATGAACAGGGATACGACCTGCTGAAAGACGGAGATGTCTTCGATTCGTGCGGCCTTGGCTGGATCGCGGATGAATTCGACCATGGCCGAATCGACTTGCGGCATGGGCCAGAAAACCGAGGGTGGCAGCTTACGGAGGATTCGGACGGTTCCCGTGGCGGCCATCAGGATGCTCAGCGAACCGTACAGGCCGTCGCAGGGGCCGGAGGTCATTCGCTCGGCGACTTCCCTTTGGACGGTCACGGTCATCGTTTCGGCGATGAGGGGGCCGACGATCAGATTGGCCATCACGGCCGCCGCCACATGGTAGGGCAGGTTGGACACCAGGAGCAACCGTCCGCCGGTCTGTTGCCGGGCCTTTTCAACGGCCTCGGCGACCCGTGGACAGATTTCATGTTTGGTGGAGAGAATGTCGGCGTTAATCAGTTCGATATTGGTACGCAGGCGGAGCTGGTAGCGGGCAACCTCAGCCAGCGCCGTATCGTACTCGACCCCAATCACGCGGCTTGTCACATCCGCAAGGCCCTCGGTCAATGAACCGGTTCCGCAGCCGACTTCCAGGACCACATCTCCGGGCCGAATCCCGGCCGAGTCGATCAGTATCCGCATGAGGTTCAGGTCGATCAGGAAGTGCTGGCCGAGTTGCTTGTTGGGACCCTGACCGGTCGCGGCCATGAGCCGTTCAATCTCGTTCTTGGTCTGCATCGGCTTGGGTTTCCTCCACCGGATTCAGTTTTGCGGCGCGGCGGGTGCGAACCATCTCGATGGCCACCTGCACGGCCGTACGGAAACTGCTGGGGTCGGCGATGCCTTTGCCGGCGATGTCGAAGGCCGTTCCGTGGGCCGGCGAGGTGCGGATGATCGGCAGGCCGAGCGTCACATTCACGGCCGTGTTGAACGCCAGCAGTTTGACGGGGATGAGGCCCTGATCATGGTACATCGCGACGACGCCGTCGAATTCGCCGCGGACCGCCCGCAGGAACATCGTGTCCGCCGGGATCGGTCCGGTGCATTGAATCCCGGCCTCTTTGGCCAGCAGGATCGCCGGGCCGATGATTCGCTGTTCCTCGTCGCCGAACTGGCCGTCTTCGCCAGCGTGGGGATTGAGACCGGCCACGCCGATTCGGGGCTTAGAGACGCCGAAGAACTCCTTCAGGGCGGTGTTGAGCAAATCAATCGGTTCGAAGACGCAGCCGATGGTGAACTTGTGGCGAACATCGAATAGTCCGACATGAATCGTGGCCAGGGCCATCTTCAGCGGGCCGGCGACGAACATCATCACCTTGCGCGGCGACTTGCAAAGGTCGGCGAACAGTTCGGTATGTCCGGGCCAAGGAGCCCCGGCCAGTTTCCAACTGCTCTTATTGATCGGGGCGGTAACGACGGCGTCGATGATACCGTCCCGCGCCGCCTGTACGGCATCTATGCAAAACCGTATGGATGCCTCACCGGAGACCTTGTTGGGGGTATGGATCCAGGCGGCGACTTCGTAATCGTCATAATCGGCGACGACAACCTGGCGTGGGTAGTCGCGGCTGAGTTTTTCATGCTGGTGCCGTATCCAGTAGGGCTCCACTTCGGCCAGGTCGGCGGCATAGACCAGTTGCTCATTCATTCCGAAGAGGATGAACTTGGCCTGTCGGCGCAACAAGGGATCGGCCAGTGCCTTGACCACGATCTCCGGGCCGATTCCCCCCGGATCGCCCATCGTGATGCCGATTACCACCTTGTCGGCGAGCACATTGTTGGAGCTCTTCTGGTTCATTTCCCGTTCATGGCTTTTGCGATCAGAATCCCAACTCCCTCAACTTGTCGGCAGACAAGTTGCCCTTCATAGGCAGAATCCTGTCAAGATGCTTTTTGACGACCTTGATCAGGATATCCGTTTCGATATTTATTTCATCGCCGACCTTCGCCTGGGACCAGGAGGTCGCGGCCAGCGTCGTCGGGATCAGCGCCACGGTAAAGCCGCGGGGTTCAATTCGGGCGACCGTCACGCTGATGCCGTCGAGGGCAACGGAGCCCTTTTCGACCATTGCATCCAGCAGTTCGGCCTGGGCGGAAAACGAAAACTCGGCGAATGACCCCTGTTTCCGGATGGCCGTGATCGTCCCAATGCCATCGACATGCCCCTGGACAATGTGTCCGCCGAAACGGCCGTCGGAGGACATGGCCCGCTCAAGGTTGACTTTGGCGCCGGGTCGCAGGTGACTCAGTGACGACCGGCTCATGCTTTCGGCGCTGACATCGAAATCCGCTCCTGAACCGGCCAGCTTCGAGACCGTCAGGCAGACCCCGCTGACGGCGATGCTTTCACCGAAACGGATCGGTCCGGACAGGCCCTTAAGGTCCACGGACAACACCATCCCCCCTCCGCCGGACCGTGCGGAGACTACACTGCCAATCGCCTCAATTATGCCGGTGAACATGCTCGACCCTCAGAATACGGCGAAAACCATCATTTTCCCCGCCCCGATGGATTCATACTACGATTTGGGCCGCCCAAAGTCAATCGTTTGAATCCATTTGCGGATTTCCGATGGGATGATTCTGCTTGCATATTCCTGCCTGAGATGGGTACAATATTAGTTTCGGGTATCGATCTTGAGGTCAAGGTATCGACGAGGGTAATACCATGAAGACGATTTCCAAAATCGGCAATCGGCAAGAGTTGTTCCTGGTGGCGGCGATGGTTTGCATATCCGTGACGGGGGTGGTCTATCCCCAGGGCATCAATCGCCGGGCTGGGGGTGCTACAGAGCGTTTGAACCCAACCGACCGACGCACCAGCCGGGAAGGCACCGCGGCGGAACGGCCGGCCCAAGCGGATCGCCGTCCCAATCGGGAAATGGCGGCTGCGGAGAAGAACCAGCAACTCCAGGCGGAAGCGACGCCGGCAATTCAGGCGATGGGGGAACAGATCAAAGAACTGCTCACGATGGTCAATGAGATGCGACGGCCCGATCCGGCGCGGCTGACGATTGCCGAACAAACGCTGAAAGAAAGCGGCCGGTTCGTCCGCAAATTTGACCAGAACATCCAGTGCGAGTACAACCTCCTGGATTCCTGGTTGAAGTACTTCAAGAACGACATTCCCGGCGCGGCGATGTCGGCCTCGACGGCCTTCAAGACCGACGCGGATAACAACGACGCCAAGATCACCTTTGCGGCAATGTCGATTTTGTCCGGGCGAAGGCCCACGGGTGTGGTCCCGAAAAGAGAAGCGGCCACAGCCAATGATCGTAACGATCGGAACAGCCCGGAAGCCCGCCGCCAAATGGCCGATCAACAACGCACTCGTCCCCGGCCGAATGAATCTACGGAACAACTGTTGACGGCTTCGCCGTCCACCGGCAGCATTCTGCAGGTCGATATCAATGCGCTGAATCTGGATCTGTTTGAGCAGAAAATCCCGGCCCTTCAGGCCCTGTGCGTCAATTCCACGAACTTTTCCTATTCGCCTGGCCAGTCGGGACTGTGTCTTTTATTCTGGCAGGTCCGGCCGAAAACCTTTGTGCCTGCCGCGACGCCCGCTGCGGGCGAACCGAACCAGCCCGGTACGGCGTCCCGGCCCGGCCAGCGCAACCCCGCGCTGGCGGCCCGGCGCGACCCGACGGGCGGAGGGGACTATGCCGCTCCGATGGACCGGTCACGAGGTGGCAACTCACGCGGCCGTGCGATGGATCCTCGAATGACGGGGATGAGCGACTATGGGTATGGCGCCACGACTCCGGGCTATGGGGCGACTGGTACACGGTCCACCTTCGAAGGGGAAACGGCGGCCTTGGGACAATTGTTTCTGGCTCATTATGCCGACCCCGATCTGAAGTTTCTGGGCGTCAATACGGATATTGCCGCTGCGAAAAAGGACGCCGTCACATCGATCGTGCAAAATCCCACACCTTGGGCGCAGGCATTCGCATCCGATCCTCAAAGCGGCCTGAGCCAGTTCGCCAAAGTGGATGCCGAGACGCCGATCCTGGCGATTGCCGACAAGACCGGAACGATCCGGTACGCCGGGCCCGCGGCCGGATTTCTGGCGCCGATGATCCTGGAGCATCTCGGCGGAATCGGCTCTTCGGTTCCTTCGGCCGCTCCGGCTCCAGCGACTCCGGCCGCACCGAAACCGGCGGCTCCGGTTTCTCCCGCGGCCCCAAAGCCCCAGCCGACAGTCCCGGCGGCCCCGGCCACTCCGGCCCCAAAACTGATGACGAGTGCCTCTTTGGAGGATATCGAGCCCACCGAGGAAGAACTGATCGAGAATCCGTCTTTGTACGAGGCGGCCAAGAAACTGTCATATGCCAAAACGCTGTTTATCCCATCCGGCCAGAAGCGGTTTATGACTTCCAAGAACGGCGTGGAGACCTGCCGCGAGATCCTTCGCCGCTGGCCGAACACGAAATATTCCGAAGAAGCCCACCAACTGTTGCGAAAAATCCCGGAAGATGAACAGAAGCGGTATAAGATTACCAATGAAGAACTCGGATTGTAACCCTTTAGCCGTGACGAAAGGATTCGTCGGCTTGGGTTTCCCGGACATTTTCACGGAAGGATGACATGACCGTATTGACTTCTAACGGACTGATTCCCACGCTAACAATCACGGCGGACAATCTGCCCGAGGCCTGGGAAAAGGCCGTCCTGGCCGTGTGGGACAAGGGTATCGAGATCAAAACCCAGTACGACAAGCCCGACGATCCTCCGAGCAAAGACGCGACAGTGATGATCACCGTGGCCAATCCCTTCAACGAGCCGCGAATCCACAAGAACTTTCCCGGTGGCCCGGAAGAACTGGAAGTGTATCGGCAAGAGGTTGTGCACGGCATCCACGACCACTGGATCGATCCGGCCGCGGGCAAGTGGACCTACACCTACCACGAACGGCTGTTTGCATACAGCCCCGTCGAAGATATCCGTAACCCCGGCACGACTCGCCCCTTCCGGCGGATTGATCAGATCGAGTACATTGTCGATGCCCTCAGCGCCGCCATGCACACCCGCCGGGCCCAGGCGGTGACCTGGATGCCGACGGCCGACCCCAAGACCGACGACCCACCCTGCCTCCAGCGGATATGGTGCCGTCTGGTGGCCGATGGCAAGGGTTGGGTGCTGAATATGAACACGCACTGGCGGAGCCGCGACCTGTACAAGGCCTGGTTCATGAATGTCTTTGCCCTGACCGACCTGCAGCGGCGAATTGCCAATCGGATCTCGGCTAACATCAAGAGCCCCGTCCGCGTCGGTCGATATGTCGATATCAGCGACTCGCTGCATATTTACGGCTCATATTTCAAGGACGCCGCCAAGGAAGTGGCCAAGATGCGCTCGGGTTCATACACAGAGAGGACCTGGGAATCGAATCACCCGGCCTTTGAGATGATGACCGAAGAGGCCCGAGCCAACCTGGCGAAAGATCCCGACTGGTACGCCAAGGCAAGAGGATGACGAAGGCCCCAACGCCGTTTGTTTTGTGGTTCACGGGCCTGTCAGGGTCGGGCAAGAGCACCTTGGCCGATAAAACCGCGGATTTTCTATCTGTAAAAGAGTACGACTTTGAACGGCTGGATGGAGACACGCTTCGCGGGGTGTTTCCTTCGACGGGTTTCAGCCAGGCTGAGCGGGACGAGCATATTCAGCGGGTGGGTTTCATGTCGGGTTTGCTTGAAAAGCATGGTGTGATCGTCATCGCTTCCTTTATTTCACCCTACCGGCAATCGCGGGATTTTGTCCGAAAGCGGTGCCGGAATTTTATCGAAGTCTATGTCAAGGCGTCGCTTGCGACCTGCGAGGCCCGGGACGTGAAGGGCCTCTACAAAAAGGCCCGGGCCGGCCAGATCCGGGAATTTACCGGTATCGATGACCCCTATGAAGATCCGACAAGGCCGGAATTGGTAATCGATACGGATCGGGAATCGGTCGAGGAGTCGATGCAACGAATTATGGACTCTATTCAGAAGTTTCTGTGATGCCCGTAGCGGCACGAGGTTGGAATGGATCATCTGCAGCAGCTTGAAAATATCAGCGTGCATATCCTCCGTGAGGCCTATGCCAACTTCAAGAGCTTGTGCATGCTCTGGTCGATCGGCAAGGACAGCACGGTCCTGTTGTGGCTGGCGCGAAAGGCCTTTCTGGGGCATGTTCCGTTTACGCTGGTCCACATCGACACGCACTTCAAGATCCCGGAGATGATCGACTACCGCGACCGGCTGGCCCGCCAGTGGCATCTGGATATGGTCTATGGCGTCAACACCGAGGCGCTGGAGGCCAAGCAGACCTTTCCCGACGGCGCCGTGGACCGGATCGCCTGCTGCCGACTGCTCAAGACTGAGGCCCTCAAGCGGACCCTCAGCGGCCGGTGGCCGCGATACCGGTTCAACCACGCTGTCGGCCAATACGAAGTGGACGCCAATCGCGAGCCCTTTACCGGCGTGATCGCCGGCGTCCGCAGCGACGAGGAAGGTTCGCGGTCAAAGGAGCGATACTTCAGCGCCCGCGATCGCGACAGCGAGTGGGACATCGCCGACCAGCCGCCGGAGCTGTGGAACCAGTACAAGACCGACTTTGCTCCCGGCACGCATGTGCGGATCCATCCGCTGCTGGACTGGACGGAGCTGAATGTCTGGGAATACATCGAGCGGGAAAATATCCCGACGGTCTCGTTGTATTACAACCAGGGCAACGGCAAACGCTACCGCTCGCTGGGCTGCTGGCCGTGCACCAACCCGATCGATTCGCCGTCCCGGACGGTCCGCGAGATCATCGAAGAGCTGGCCGGCGGCAAACTGACGCATATCGCCGAGCGATCCGGCCGGGCGCAGGATGCCGAGGATGGCGGGGGGCTGGAAACCCTGCGGCGGGAGGGCTACATGTGACCCAGCGCGTCAAGAAAACACCCTCGAATCCCTCCGCGGGTCGCGAGCAGATGCACATCGTCATCACCGGCCATGTCGATCATGGCAAAAGCACGATCATCGGGCGGCTGCTGGCCGAGACCGATTCGCTGCCGCACGGCAAGCTCGACCAGGTTCGCGAGAACTGCCGGCGTAACGCCAAGCCCTTTGAGTACGCCTTTTTACTCGACGCCCTCAAGGCCGAGCAGGCCCAGGGCATTACCATCGACTCGGCCCGGGTGTTCTTTCACACCGCGCATCGCGATTACATCATCATCGACGCGCCGGGCCACATCGAGTTTCTCAAGAACATGGTCACCGGCGCTTCGCGGGCCCAGGCGGCGGTGCTGGTTATCGACGCCGAGGAGGGTATCCAGGAAAATTCCCGACGCCACGGGTATATGATTTCGATGCTGGGGCTGCGCCAGCTTGTCGTGGCGATCAACAAGATGGATTTGGTTGGTTATTCACGCCAGCGGTACGACGAGCTGGTCGAACAGTATCGCGCATTTCTCGCGAAGGTTGGGCTTCAGGCCGAGTTCATCCCCGTTAGCGGGATGTCCGGCGACAACCTGGCCAAGCCCAGCGACAACATGAAGTGGTTCACGGGCAAGACCCTGCTGGAGACGCTGGACGGCTTGTCGAGGGAGGCGGCGCCGGTGGAAAAGCCCCTCCGGATGCCCGTACAGGATGTGTATAAGTTTACCGAGTATGGCGACAAACGACGGATCATTGCCGGGGCTGTTCAGACGGGCAAGCTGACTGTCGGTGACGAGGTGATATTTTACCCCTCGGGCAAACGAAGCTTTGTCCGGACACTGGAGGGATTCCCCGTCTCGCCCGGCGACAGTGCCACGGCCGGTCAGGCGGCGGCCTTTACGCTCGACAAGCAGATCTATGTCTCGCGCGGCGAGATCGCCACCGTGGTCGGCCAGGGCCACCCGCATGTCAGCACGCGGCTGGAAGCCAACCTGTTCTGGATGGGCCGCCAGCCGATGGTCAAGGGCAAGACTTATTGGATCAAGCTGGGCACCGCCAAGGAAAAGATCGAGCTGGAAGAAGTCGTCAGCGTCATGGACGGTTCCAACCTCGACGCCTCGCAGAAGAAGGAGCAGGTGGACCATCACGATGTGGCCCACTGCATTTTGCGGACGCGGAAGGCGATTGCCTTCGACACGGTGGACCGGATCGCGCAGACGGGCCGATTCGTCATCGTCGATAATTTCGAGATTTCCGGCGGCGGCATCGTCCGCAAATCGCTGGAGGACCAGCAACACTGGGTTCGCGACTATGTCTTCCATCGCAATGTCAAGTGGGAGACCGGCTCGGTCGGCCGCGAGCAGCGGTCCGAGCGGTACAGTCAACGGCCGGCGATGGTGTTGCTGACCGGCGCCCGGGAGGTGGACAAGAAGGCCATTGCCCGCGCTCTGGAGGCGCGGCTCTTTGCCGACGGCAAGATCGTTTATTTCCTCGGTATCGCCAACATCCTATACGGCGTGGATGCCGACATCAAAAAACCCGGCCTCGACGAAAACCCCGAACATCTGCGGCGACTGGCCGAGGTCGCCAATGTCCTGCTCGAAGCGGGGATGATCCTGGTGGTCACGGCTACCGACCTGACGCGCGAGGACCTGGAGATCATCACCGCCGCTGTCGATGTTGACAGCGTGTATGTCGCGTGGATCGGCGGCGAACCGACGGACATCCCGTGCAATCTGGTGATCCCGACGGCCGTCAAAGCCGACGATGAGCGCGGCGTGCAGGAAGTCGTCCAGGAAATCAAGGTCATGCTGCAGAATGCCGGCGTGATCTTTCGGCCGTGAGTGCGGATCCACACATGTCGTTGGCCTCGGACCTCAAGCGAATCGAAGACGCACTGATGGAGGCGCAGGAAGTTGCGCTGCGCTATACACCGGGGCGGGTGGAGTCCTCGTTCAAATCCATCGACGATCCGGTGACGCGGGCGGATACCGAACTCGATGCCCTGCTCAAGCGGCTGCTGGTTCGGCCGGGCGACGGGTGGCTGTCCGAAGAGACGGCCGACGATCCCGCGCGACTTGCCTGTCGTCGGGTCTGGATCGTCGATCCGCTGGACGGCACGCGGGAGTTTGTCGAGGGAATTCCCGAATGGTGTATCTCCGTCGGACTGGCCGTGGATGGAAAGGCCGTCGCAGGCGGAATCTGCAACCCGGCGACGGGTCAAGTGATCCTCGGATCTATCGAATCCGGCATAACGCTTAACGGAAAACAAGTCCGGCCCACGCAGGCCAGCTCGTTGAACGGGGCAAAAATTCTTGCCAGTCGAAGCGAGGTCAAGCGCGGACAGTGGAAGCGATTCGAGGGCCGCGGCTTTACGATTGTGCCCACCGGCTCGGTGGCCTATAAGCTCGGCTGCATTGCGGCGGGCCTGGCCGATGGAACCTTCACGCTGGTGCCCAAGCACGAGTGGGATATCGCCGCGGGCGTCGCCCTGGTGCAGGCGACGGGAGGAATCGTGACCATCACGGATGGTTCAGCCCCCTTGTTCAATCAACCCAAGCCCCTGATCCCCGGCCTGATCGCCTCCGGTACCGATCTCATCGATTCGCTGATTGCAGCCACACGGCAATAATCCCCGCAAGTCGGAATTGATCTCGCCGGGTCATCGTTGAATCGACTGCTTCTACGGATTAATGAACGATTGATATTCGATCGTGGCTGGAGTAAACAGTTCCAGTTCAACGGCAAGAGTGGATGGCTTGTTGGGGTTGACAAAATAATGCGAGAGATCCACCAGGACTAATCCGCGTTCTTTTTTGAACCAAGTCTCCTGTAAGGAATAGAAGGGAATATCGTTGTCATCCGCTTCGATTGTCCAGCCCGGAGGCGCCGATGAATCCGGATTGACAACATCGCTCTTGCGCTGTGTCCAACCCTGCCGCTGGAGATTGCCGCGCAGAAAGGTCAATAGGGAATCCGGCGGGAATGATTCTTCGCTGCGGAAGACCAACTCAAATTGGTTCGGATCCGGAGAATTCTCGGGATAAGACCAATACCAGGCCTGCACATCCTGCGGTGCGACAAGCTCCAAAGGAAATCCTTCGGGGCGCGGTTGTTGTAGCGGGGTACGATGCGGCAACAATTGAATCGCCGATTCGAGGACCGGGTGGATGATGCCGCTGATCTTGCCGGACATCAGGATATAGACCAGCACGATCATCCAAATCAGGGACCACTTGCCCGTGGCAACTGG
>PMBP01000085.1:0-2641 GCA_003152975.1 Phycisphaerales bacterium
CCGATTTGACATTCGCCGAGGATTTCGATTTTGACGAACCTCATGTCGGATTTTGCTGTTGCAGCGATCCGCGTGGCCTTCCAGTAGCCGTAGGAGGCAGCGCCATAGGTGGCGGTGGGCTTGTCGGCGGACTCGACGGATTCAAAGGTCCGGCCGTCTTTGGAGAAGGAGACACGGATGGCGGGCTTGTCACTGTTGACGAAACTATCCACGCGGACGGCGCTGATTCCATCACCGGCGAAGTAGGCGATCCAACTTCCGGTCTCACCGACAAGGCGATTGCAGTCTTCCTTGAACTTGCGGGCGTCGTTTTCGGGGAACGAGAACTTACCCTGCTTGAGGAATATCTTCGAGTCGTTGGCCAGCTCATCGACCAGCGTGTTGTGGGTGATGCGGATTGGGCCGACGGTGTTGGATGGCTCGGAGGCGCCGGAGCTGGTGCGGGCGATGACGCGGTAATGGTAGCTCTTGCCGGGCTTGGCGGATTCATCGACAAAGAGCGGGCGGTACTGGTATTGGGCGTCGTTGACGCCGTAGGCAATCGTTAGCCAGGGGCCGTCGGCGGAATCGGAGCGCTGGATATCAAAGTCCGATGCGCCGGCGCTGCCCTGCCAGGACATCACCGCGGCGGGCGTGACATTCATAAGCTTTGGCGCGACGGGCTTGGGCAGCGGCGGGGGGGTGATGCCGCGGATGGCGAAGGCCTTTTCGCGGACGATGCCCATCAGGCGGCGCTCGTCGTACTTTTCGCCGCTGGCAAAACCCGACCAGTGATAGGACTTAAAGAGGTCGCCGCCGTAGGGTTCGTGGTGCCAGTAAAAACCGCCTTCGCGGGTTCGGTATCGCAAGCTCCAGATCATGGCGCCGGTGATGCCGCGGTCTATGACGGTATCCATCACCGAGACCATGCCCGGCGTGGAAAGGAAGCCGAATTCGCCGACATGGTAGGGCTTTTTGCCCTGGGCGAGTTTGTGGTTGCGGATGATGCGATCCACCATGTCGCGGGGGTCTTTGTCGTAGTGGTGCGTCTGGACAAAGTCGATATTCGGGTTATCGATACTCGCCTTCGAGAGCGTGTCACGGTTGGCGCCGTCGATGAAGAGGTGATTGGAGTCGAGGGATTTGACATGGGCGGCGATTTTGGCGGTCCACTCGTCGGTGGCCTTGAGCTCATTGCCGGATTCCCATCCGAGGATGGCCTTGTCGTCGCGGTAGGGGACCTTGGTGACGGTGTTGACGCGGTTGATGACGAACGAGATGACGGCCTTGTAGTCGTCGATCAGTTGGGGATCGGACCAGATTTCGTCGGCCTTCTTGCCGCGAAAGCCGGCTATCTCGGCGGTGCCGCCCCACCAGCTCCACTGGTCGATGAAGGGGATGATCAGCCGGACATGGTGGCGGCCGGCGGCGGCGATGACCTGGTCGAGGACGACGAAGGCCTCTTCGTTGAATTTGCCGGGGCCGAGGATGTAACTGGGCATGTCGGCCGGGTCGTCGGGCTTTTTGACGGCCAGGGCGTAGATCCGCACGACCTGTCCGCCGATCTGGTCAATGGATGCCAGGGCGTCATCAATCTCGAAGGCGTCGGGAAAACGGAAGGGCATGGATTGGTCGAACCGCACATCGTCTTCGACATAGTGCAGGTTGGGAATGTTGAAGGAGATGAAGCGAAAAACTTTGTCCCCGTCCTTGAGAGTGTCGCCGTCGCGGCGGATAAAGTTGTCGAACGATTGCGCGGACGAAGACAACATAAGACAGGCCAAACAGGCCGAAACAAATGCCAGCGAGAAACGATTCATAGGCTTGTCCCTTTCATGAATTTTCCGAGAGCCGATCGTACCAGTTCCGCTTGAGGATCGCGGAGGTCAGTGCCACGATGCCCAGAACGATTCCGGCGTTTTTCCAGTTCATCAGGACGACATAAATGGGCAGCAGCACCAGGGCCGTCTGCCAGATGACGCCGATAACGATGTTGAACATGTCGCGGCCGAAGTCGGTGTTCTTCCGGAATGACGGATCGGCGGCGACGACCTTGTCGTGGATGGGTTTCCAGAAGCCCCACGGCCGGACGGTGCGATAGAACGAAGACAGGGTCTTATCATCGGTAGGTGAAGTCATCAGGGTTCCGATCAGGCATCCGGCCAGCGAGGTGACGAAGAAGACGGGGAAAAAATACAGCTCGAGGGTCTTATTGAATACCAACGGCAGGATCAGGGCCGGGACCATTCCGGCGACCATGCCCCAGAAGTAGCCGTAACCGTTGAAGCGCCACCAATANNGAACCGCCACCAGTACCACTTGAGCAGGTTTGAGACGACATAGCTGCCGTAGAGGGCCGAGACGATCCATTGCAACAGACTGTTGACATCCTTGGCGAATAGGCCTAGGATCACCGAGACGACGATAATCAGGATGCCGGTGGCGTAGTTGATGAAGCTGATGCGACGGTTGGAGGCGTCGGGGCGGATGTACTTGAGGTACAGGTCGTTGACGATGTAGGCCTGGGCGGCATTGAGAGTTCCGGCGAAGGTGCCGAGAAACGCGGCCAGCAGGCCGGCCAGAAGGCAACCCATAAGACCCGCCGGGGCGAATTCGTTGATGGCCGAGGGCAGAATCTGCTCGAAGTCGATCCTGCCGGCGA
>PMBP01000085.1:2676-3790 GCA_003152975.1 Phycisphaerales bacterium
GAAAGAACGCGCTGCATGTCGTAGTTGGGCGCTGGGCCTGCGGCACTGGCGCCGATGCCTTTGAAGAGCATCAGCATCATGATGATGCTGAAGAAGGAGAACTGATCTTCGGCGATTTTGGCGTTGACCTCTTTGACGATGCCGGACCAGTCGAGGCCGAGCTTCCATCCGAAGAAGGGATTGCTCCACCCGTTGGGCACGACCAGAGGGTGTGCCGACAGTTGGACCATGGCGATGCCGGCGATGACGACGGCCGCGGCGGTCATGATCAGGTACTGGAGGATGTCGGCCAGAACGATGCTGGTCATGCCGCCAAGGACCGTATAGACGACGGCCACGATGGTGAAGGCGATTCCGTAGAGGTGCGGGACATACTGGGCGGAAACCTCAAAGGGGACATAGGCCGAGACGATCTTCCAGGGGACGAAGATCTCGATGAATTTGCCGAGACCGACGAAGCCGTAAGCCATGAAGCCCAGGCACCCGACAATGGCAAAGATCACCACGATCGTATGCGACAGCCGGGCCCCGGCGCCGGAGCCAAAGCGGGTGCCGATCCACTGGGCGCCGGTGGTGACATTGGATCGCCGCAGCCAGGCCGACAGGAAAATCATTAAAAAGATCTGGTTGAAGGTCGGCCACAGCCACGGCAGCCAGATGCTCTTGAGGCNNGTCGAACATGCCGGAGGCGTTGGACAGGCCCAGGAAATACCAGGGCAGTTCGTTGCTGCCGAGCAGATAGGAATGGAGGTTTTTGGAGGCCCGGCGATTGAGGAAAACGCCGATGAGGGTCACCGACAACAGATAGACCATGATGATGGCAATGTCGATTCCATGCAGTTTCATGCGGTAGTCCTTAAGCCCTTTAGTTCGTTTGGAATCATCGAGGCATCCTCATGCCGCGGATGCCGGGGAATATCATACCGTTTATCCGTTCCCGATCAAGGATTTGCGGGGCCTGGCATTGACAAAAATTAATATTTCCGGGCTTGACCTTTATTGTCAATAAAGGGATAATGTAAGGTGTAAGTTGCACAAGCCGGAGGAACCGAATGATGATAAAATAAAACCTGCTCTGACGCATGTCTTGGATGTAAGGCCTTTGTCCTCCAAC
>PMBP01000173.1 GCA_003152975.1 Phycisphaerales bacterium
CGGCGACGACTACGACGCGGCCAACGACAGCTTCGACGGGATTCCTTTCACTTTTCTGCTGCGGGACATCCTGCAATTCGACGAGGATCTGGATGCCGCCATCGCCCGCGTCAAGAATGCCCGGCGGACCTGCAGTCTGATGTACGCCATCGGGGACGGCCACAAGGGCCGGGTCAACGCCCTGCAAACCTCGCGAACGCTCTGCAATGTTTTCACCTGGGACAACCTGGAACCGAATGTCCAAACCCACCCCCGACTCGAAGATGTCGTGTATTGGGGCATGTCATGGAATGTGCCAAAATACGATCAGGTTTTATATGATAAGTTGAAGGCCCACTACGGAAAAATCAACGCCGTCAATGTCATTGAGGACATTTTGCCCACGGTCCGTACGGGCAATCTCCAGGCGACGGTGTACGATCTGACGGCGATGAAAATCTGGACGGCCAACGCCCGAGCCGAGGGCGAATCCGGGCCGCTCAACGCATACGAAAGGACCTTTATGGAATTGGACATGAAGGCCGTCTTTCAGCGGGCACAGGAACTGGCGAAATAGAAAAGGACAACTTCGATGATGAGAAAATCTTTCTGGATCTGTCTGTGTACCCTGGCGTTCCCTTTGACTGTCTGGACGATGAACGACGCCGACATTCCGACTGACGCGATTCAGGACGGCGTGATGCCCGGCGGTATCGAGGGCCGGGCCATGGTCAACTGGGCCGAGGATTGCTTCACCGGCCGACGACCGGAACCCCTGATACGGGTCGAGCTGCGACGGCAGGACCACAGCGTTTTACAGTTCGGCCGGTCGTGCATTGAAACGCCGATCCGGATCGGCCGGCAGGACTTCAAGCACGGCCTGGGCACTCATGCCAACAGCGAGATCGTCCTTCGCTTTCCGGCCGGCGCCAAGGCATTCAAGGCGTTTGTCGGGATCGATAATAACCTCGACACCGGGGGCGAGCGCGGCACGGTTCAGTTCAGCGTCGAGATCGGCGGCAAGGAGGTCTTCGGCACCCCGACGGTCAAAGGCGGCCAGCCCCCCGTCCCGGTGAGTGTCGATTTGCCGCCGGATACGCGAGAGATCACCCTGAAGGCGGATACCACGGCCGACGGTCCCGCGCACGATCAGGCCGACTGGGCCGATGCGCGAATCGTCATGGGCGACGGTCGGGAATTGTGGGCCGACGACGATCCTCAGCCGTTCCTTTCGGCGGGGCCGCCCTTCTCGTTTGTCTATGATGGGGCCGCGTCCGCCGACATGCTGAGGAATTGGAAGCATTCTTCCGAGACGAAGAAGGACCCCAACCGAACCATTCATACGGTCCAATGGACGGACACTAAGACCGGCCTGCGAGTCAGCGCTGTTGCCACCGCATTTGAGCGGTATGCCGCCGTCGAGTGGCTGCTGAATTTCGAGAACACCGGAACCCAGGACACGCCAATCCTCGAAAATATCCAGACCCTCGATGTTCAGCTTCGTACCGGGTATATCCACAAATCTGTGATCCTTCACCAGATCACGGGCGATGTGTGCGGAGAGAAATCATTCCTGCCGCTGGAAACCGCCCTGGAGCCGGCCAAGCCCATCGCCTTTGCCCCCGTCGGTGGACGGTCGTCGAATGGGACTTTCCCGTTTTTCAATCTCCAGTATGGCGACGAAGGCGTGATCACCGCCATCGGCTGGTCCGGCCAATGGGCGGCCCGTATGGAACGATCCGCCACGGGTCCGATGCAACTGCAGGCGGGCATGGAGAAGACTCGCTTTTTGCTCCATCCCGGCGAACGGGTTCGGGGTCCGCGCATCTTGGTCATGCCGTGGAAAGGCGATCGTCTGTTGGCGCACAATCGCTTCCGCCGCCTGTTGCTGTTCGAATATGTGCCACGGCTCAACGGCCGCCCCCTGCGATTGCCCGTCGCGTCGCAATGCTTCGACCGGTATAGCTGGAACAAACCCGAATGGGGTACGGAAGCCGGCCAGCTTGGCGCCGTTGCGGCCACCCACCAACTCGGCTGCGATACGCACTGGTTCGACGCGGCGTGGTTTGAGGGGGGATTTCCCAACGGGGTGGGAAATTGGTATTGCAAACCCACCAGTTTTCCCAACGGCCTTAAGCCCGTCAGCGACGCCTGCCATCGAGCGGGACTGAAATATCTGCTTTGGTTTGAGCCCGAGCGGGTGGCGCCCGGATCCCAAATCGCAAACGAACACCCAGAATTTGTGCTGGGCGGCAAGGATGGCGGCCTGTTCAAGTTGAACGATCCGGCCGCGAGGCAATGGATAACGGAGCTGCTATCCAAACGGATCACCGAATTCGGCCTGGATGTCTATCGTAACGATTTCAATATGGACCCGCTGAATTATTGGCGCGGCGCCGATGCGCCCGACCGTCAGGGGATCTCGGAGATTCGCTATGTCGAAGGCCACTATGCGATGTGGGACGACCTGCGGGCGCGGCATCCGGGCCTGTGGATCGACAATTGCAGCAGCGGCGGACGACGGATCGATCTGGAAACGCTTATGCGGTCGGTCCCTCTGTGGCGGAGCGACACCGGATGCGCGCCCGGCCACGCGGAGTGGGACCAGACCCAAAGCATCGGCCTGAGCCAGTATGTGCCGCTATCCACCTCGTGCGCGTGGGAGCCGAAGCCGTATGTGTTGCGCAGCGCCGCCACCGGCGGATCGATCACTCAGTTCGATTACCTCAGCGAGTCGTTCTCGATGGACGAGGCACGGGCCGCCATAGCTGAAGTCAAGGCCAATCAGAAGTTCTGGTACGGTGATTTCTACCCGCTCACGCGGGCCGGCATCGCATCGGACGCCTTTGTGGCCTGGCAACTCCATCGGGCCGACCTCGATGCGGGGATCGTGCTGGCGTTTCGCCGCGGGGATTGCCCATATCCGGCGTTGCAGGCCGACCTGCGCGGGCTGAATCCCGACGGCAGCTATTCCGTCGAATTCATCGACGAGGTCCGCACCGTGCAAACGAAAACGATGGCCGGCCGGGAGTTGATGTCGGAGCTGGAGCTTCGGATTCCCAAGAAAGCATCCAGCATGCTCATCCGTTATCAACGCAGTCCCGTGTCGTCGAAATAGAGGATAATCAACATATTTAGAAGGGAGAATAGCCATGAATCGGATGAGAGGATTTGTCTGGGGAGTTTTGGCGGGATTGATCCTGGCGGGATCGTACGGTTTTGCGCGGATGTCGATGGACACTCCGAAGAGCGTCGAGACGATCACCGCGGCAACCCTGGCGGCCGAAACCCCGCCGGCGGACGATGGCAAGCTGCGGATTGTTGTCTTCGGAGCGCATCCGGACGACGGGGAACTCGATGCCGGGGGTTCGGGTTGTCTGTGGAGTGAACAGGGCCATCATGTCAAATTCGTTTCGGCCACCAACGGCGACATCGGCCATTGGCAGCTGGCCGGCGGCCCCCTGGCCCAGCGGCGCACGAAGGAAGTCCAGGCGGTGGCCAAGGTTTTCGGCACCAGCGTGCAGGTGCTGGACATCCACGACGGCGAGATCGAGCCGACGCTGGAGAACCGCCGCACGTTCACGCGGCTGATCCGTGACTGGGACGCCGACATCGTGGTGACGCATCGCCCGAACGACTATCATCCCGATCATCGCTACACGGGGGTACTGGTTCAGGATGCAGCCTACATGGTGACGGTGCCGTTCTTCTGTCCCGACACGCCGGCGCTGAAGAAGAATCCCGTCTTTCTCTACGCTTCGGACGGCTTCCAGAAGCCCAACCCGTTCAAGCCGGACATCGTCGTGTCGATCGATTCGGTGATCGAGCGGAAATTGGACGGCCTGGCCGAGCTCGTGTCGCAGTTAATCGAAGGCGGCTGCGGCGGCGGACCGGGCAGTATGCCGCGCGACGACGCCGACCTGAAGGCGCGGCAAGCCCAGCTCAAACAAGGCTGGTTTCGCCAGCGGCACGTGAACCTCGCGAACACCTACCGCGACAAGCTGATCGAACTGTACGGCGAGGAGGCAGGCAAACAGGTCAAATACGCCGAAGCCTTCGAGATCTGCGAATACGGCACGCAACCCAATGAAGCGCGTATCCGCCAGCTGTTTCCCATGCTGCGCTGAGCCCCTGGCCGGCCGGAATTTGGGTTCGTTTCGCGAGATCAAGAGCCCATATCCGGAGCCGCCCCAGGTTTCGCTCGATTTGTTTCACGTGAAACAAATCTCTGCCGGAGCGCGGTGCTACACTCATTCTGAATGTCTTACAGCCATATCCTCTTCCACGTGGAAGAGTCGGGCATTGCTTTGCTCACGGTCAACCGGCCGGAGAAGCTCAACGCTCTTTCGGGCGCACTGATCGGCGAACTGGCCGACGCCTTCACCCGCGTGGCAGGCGAACCGGCGATCCGCGCGCTGATTCTCACCGGTGCGGGAGAGAAAGCGTTCGTCGCGGGCGCGGATATTGGCGAACTGGCGGCGCTTTCGCCTCATGAGGCGCGCGCCTTCGCCCTGCGCGGGCAGGCGGTGTTCCGCCA
>PMBP01000528.1 GCA_003152975.1 Phycisphaerales bacterium
AGATGGAAGTCCAGTTTGGCCGGATCGACGAACAACGGATCGGCGATGATGGAATTTTTGTCGCGACCCTTTTCCCGCCAGCCGTTGAGGTCCAGGCCGACGAAATCGACGGGTTTTCCCGCGGCGTTCCAGTAGCAGTTTTTGTCCATGTTGACCTGGACCTGGGTCCAGGGGCCGGACAGCAGGGCGCCTTTGCCGTAATAAACGATGTTGTTTTCGAAATTGAACGACCGGTGTGGCTCGACCCGCGTGACCTGGACCTGCCACAGTTCGCTAAAGGCCAGGATATTGTTGCGGATGACATTCTCCTTGCCGTAGTGCTGGTNNTAGAGGCCCCAGCCGCCGTAGGAGTAGGAATAGACATCGTGGATGCGGTTGTTGTTGACGGTGGTTCCCTCCGAGGGGCCCAGGGTATAGACAGCGCCCATGTCGCTGAGGATGCCGTAGCCGATGTGGTGAAGGTGATTGTAGTCGATGTGGTTGCGCTTGGCGGAGCTGGGGTCGTATCCCCACCGCCATCCGACGGAGACGGCCGAATATCCGAGCTCGCCGATGTCGTTGTGGGTGACATTGTTGTCGGGGCTCTGGCCGATCCAGACGCCGACGGCACAGGGGAAGAGGTGCCCGGTGGAAAAGATTATGTTGTTGTCGGCGGTGATATGAGAAGTCTGTTCGGTGGGTTTGGACCGATCCGCGGTTTCGCCGATGCGGATGCCGCCGGCGCCGAGGTCGTAGAGGAAACATTTTTGGATACGGCAATCGGTGCAGCCCTGGCGGAACCAGACGGCGTATTTGCCGATGTGGCCGATGCGGCAGTCTTCGATGAGGATGTTGGCGGCGCCGTCGGCCTGGAAGGCGGCGTCGATGGGCGCGGCGGCCTGGGCCGGCTCAAAGCCCTCCGGGGGCGTGAGGTACTGGCCGTATTCGAAGCCGAGACTGCGGAATGAGATCCACTCGACCTTGCGGTTGTTTTTCATGTCGCCTTTGAGGGTAATAAAGGTGTCGGCCACCGGGGCGACGACGCGGGCCTTGAGCATGTCCTGGCCGGGCAGGGGCATGTAGTACAGCCAGCCATCGCGGGCGAGGAACCATTCGCCGGGCTGGTCGAGGGCGGAGCGGAAATTTTCCAGGTAGAAGCGCGTGGCCTTACGCCAGGGATTCCATGACTTGACCTTTTCGCCTTCGGTGATGATGACCTTTCGCTGCGGGTCGAAGTCGTCGATGAATCGACGGGTGTTGTCCCAGTTCTGGAAGGTGGTCATCTGGACATCGCCGCGTTCATTCGGAGAGAGCCTGGCGAGGATGTCGCTGACCTTGGCGTCGATGCGGATGGTCTGGCGGGCTTCGCGATTCTTGGCGACCGTGCCGGACAGGGTTTCTTCCTGAATGCGATACATATAGTCGTAAAATTTATTGGGCGTGCGGGCGCGGGTCATTCGCTTGCCGTCCACGAAGAGCTGCTCGAAGTACCCCTTGCCCTCGGCAACTCCCGGGACGCGGACCTTCCAGACGCCGTCGGCATCGGGCACGAAACCGGTGATGATCTTTCCGCCGCTGATGACGGATTGCTGAGGACCGGAGCCCTGATAAACAATCGGACAGGCCTTCGTGCCGCCATCCTGATCGGTCAGGATCAGCGGCTCGGTGATCGGATAGGTCCCCGGCTGGATCCGGATGGTGACCGGTTCGGCGAGCGGGCCGGCGGCCTTGAACTTTCGCACGGCGTCGCGGGCGGCGGGCAGGGTTGCCAGAGGGCCGTCGGTTTTCGCGGCGTTGGGGATTTCAAGTTTTCCCGACCAGGCGTCGTTGCCCTGCGGAGAGACGAAGATTGTGGCCGCAGACCCCATGCCGACGAGCCAGAAACAAGACAGCAACAGAATCGATGCGATTTTCATCGGAACTCCTCACTATGTGGAAGAAATCACATTCGGCGCAGCGCGCCGGGTCTTGCATTTGAGATGGGCCTGTTCGATGGAGCGCAGAAAGGCCCGGCGGAACAGGTCCTTACCGAATTTTTGGAGGACGACCGCTTGGGCCTGTTGGCCCATATGGAGAGCCAGCGGCTGGTTGGCCAACAGTTCCCGTGCGAAGCGGTTGAGCTCGGCCGGATCGTCGCTGAGGAATCCGCTGACGCCGTGCTCAATGGGTGAGCCGGGGTGGCGATTGCCGAGGACCGGCATTCCGGCCGCCATCGCTTCCAGCAGGGCCGGATCAAAGCCGTCTTCGAGGGCCGGGTCGGCTGTGTAGATGTAGAAGCGGTGCGAGACCAGAAGCTCCTTGATATGGCCCCAATTGGGCGATGGCTGGAATCCGGCCATCGCCCAATTGGGGCCGACAACCTGTACGGGGATATCCGCGAAGGCGCGATCCTGAAGGTCCCACAACAGGAATTGTCGCCACGAGGGGAAGAAAATGGCGATCCGCAGCCCCTGGGCCAGTTCGCCGCGAAAGGGCGGGTAATCGGAGGGGTCGGCCCAGTCGTAGATGATGTCTTCAGTCAGGCCCCACGAGCGGCCTTTGAGTTCGGTCACCGCGACAGCATGTCCGCCAATCAGCGACAGGTACTCGCGAAGTCCATGGGCCAGTTCATCCGGCGTTGTTGCGGCCTGTTCCTCCGCCAGTCGGGCCTCGACCGGGATGTGAAGGACCGTGATACGGGGCTCGGTTCGGTTCTTGATATCCAACAGGTCGCTGATGCTGTGGGTAATGATGCAGTCGTATTCCCGGTGGCTTCGGCGGGCCTCGTTCAGGGTGATCAATCGGGCGTTCGGCGGGACCGGACGGACCTGCTCATCCCAGCAGCGCTTGTAGCGGCCATGAAGGCCCACTACGATGTCCAGGTCGTAGTCCAGTGCACTGAGCTGATAGACCCATGCCTCGCGGTAGTTGAATACCAGCAAGGCCCCGCGTTGGTTATTCGGTCGGTCTGAGTTCGATTCCATCAAGTTTCCATTATTGGGGTCGATCCATTGTCCATCGCCAGGGTATCCGGAGATGTGGCTTGTTTATTCCGTTCCTTATATATCGGTTTGCGGGGGGGTTGGAAAGCACAAAAGGCCTGGTTTGGACCATTGAGGGCTCTATCCGTTGGCGGCATCCAATCCGGAAACAAAAACGGACCTTCTGTTAACCCGGTTTTATTTATTGGACTCGGAATTATTCAGAAAGTGCGATTTAACGCCAGAAACGCTGTTTTATTATGGGACCCAAGTCAATAGGAACCAGGCAATTTTCTTGACTCGTATGGGATGACTTTCTACAATAAGCCTCACAGTTAAGGCGCCAGGGACAAGGGGCCGGATTCACACCGCAGGGATCGCAACTAAGCTTCAAGAGCGTAGTACCTGCCACATGCGGCAGGAATTGATACCGGGAGGTACAATGCGATCGAATTTGAATGGTAGTG
>PMBP01000386.1 GCA_003152975.1 Phycisphaerales bacterium
CAATATCCGAATCTGCTCGCTGCTCACCGCGGACAAAGGATCCAAAGAATCCGATTTCGCGAACCCCGAAGTTCCGGATCGTCTGCCGATTGCCTAAAACCGTATTGCGGATGTCTGCCAAGGTCATGATCAATCCAATCTATCTGCCATTTGGCCGAAGTTCCTCCGCCGGGGCCGTCATCCACCAACTCGGATCGCGGAAGTATTGCTTCATCCACATCACCGCGTTGACGCCGTCGGCCACGGCCGTGACCAATTGCATCGCCGCGCCGATCCGGCAGTCGCCGGCCGCGAACACCCCCGGTACGCCCGTACGCAGGTACATCCCGTCGCAGCGGATGAAGCCCTGTTCCGACAGCTCCACAAATCCCTGGAGGAATCCCGTATTGGGAACCATCCCGACGAAAATGAAAATGCCGTCGCAGTCGATCGTCTCCGCCCGGCCGGTCTTGACATTGGCAACCACGACCCGCTGGACCTTGCCGGTCCCCTCGATCGCCGAAACGGCGCTGTCGAGCTTGAGCTTGAGGTTGGAACCCGGCTGGTTGACCTTGGCCATGAGTTCCTCAACGAGCACCTTGGTGGCGCGAAACTCCTGCCGCCGATGAACCATCACCACTTCGGCCGCGAACTTGGCCAGATGCAGCGTGTCCTCCACCGCCGTGTTGCCCCCCCCGACGGCCACGACCTTCTTGCCCTTGAAGAATGGCGCGTCGCAGGTCCCGCAATAGCTCACGCCCGCCCCCGCCTGGCGAAACTCCTGTTCGCCCGGCACATTCAAATGCCGATACGAGCTGCCCGGCGAAAGGATTACCGCCCGCGCCGTGTAGGCGCCGCTGTCGGTGGTCACCTCGATTCGCCCGTCGGTCAGCCGCCGAAGCGAAATCACTTCCGTTCCAGTCTTTAATTCGGCGCCGAACGCCGCAACCTGAGCCATCATCTTTTCGATCAGATCCGGCCCGCCGATAGTCTCGAAGCCCGGATAGTTTTCGATCCGGTCGGTGGTGTTGATCTGTCCGCCGGGAAAAAACTTCTCCAGCAGCAGCGTCGAAAACCGGTCGCGGGCCGCATACAGACCGGCCCCCAGACCCGCCGGTCCGGCCCCCACGATAATGCAATCATACTGACCGCCCATCTGAAATCCCTTTCGTCATCCCCCTTGTTCGGCCGCCAACAGTATCTGGCTTGTCCCCGATGATGATTCAAATCCTTCCGTCACATTCGGCGCTTCCGGATCCGGCGGCTTGTGTTTGTATCGCAGTCCGTCGGCCACCGTCATAAAGATCCGCTGCGCGAAGTCCGGGTCGGTCTGACAAAGCACTTCCAACTCGACAACACGATCCTCGCCCGCTTTGCCTGTACCGTAAAACATCGCAAACTGACCCTGCTCGGGCATCGCAAGTACCCAGTCCATCTGGATGCCCCGCAAACTCCGTTCGCCTACCTTTATGATCTGTGCCTTGCGATAGGCCGCCCGCTGCGTCAACCGTTCTTGAATCGTCCCGTCCTTCTCCAGGTACGGCCGATATCCGCACCACAACTGGGCCTTATAACTCGGGGCGTCAAATACCGCTTGGATGAAATACCCGTTTTCCCGCGGGTCGAGGATCCATTCCGGCTTCGACTGCCACCCTGTGCTGACGGGCAGCCGGATCGACAAACCCTCGTCCGGCAGGACCACTGGCCGCGACAACTCGATTCGGCTGCGGACCAGAATCAGATACTGGGCGATCCCAAGCCCCACCGCGAACAATCCCAGCAGAAACAGCTTGTCCAGCGATTCTCGTATTTTTCCAATCACCATCTTCATACCCCCATCTTACGCCCCAATTTCCGATCATGCAAGGCCGTTCCAGTGAACATCTTTGGGCCTTTATCAATATTTCGACGCCCCGCCGGAATGTTTATCATAGTACGGTAAGTAGGTATAGTATGGTACTGAGAGCGAATAAAAACTACTGATAACTGGAATTGTGAACAAGACGTTAATTTGTTTGTTGGAAGGCCTTAATTATAGGACGATCAAGCTTGACGACCCTGGAATCCCCCTGAACTTTCTATCTCGGATCTCAAGAATTCCCCCTGTTGTGACGATGAACTGTGCAGTATAATCAAGCAGCCAAATGAACTGTGGCCAAGGAACGAAAGGACGATGTTTAAGGTCCAATCACAACCGCCATCGGTAAAAAATGAACCGCGGATCCTGACCAAAGAGGAATTCCGTCGGGTCCTTCTACAGACTTTGGAATCCCATGGCGCCGGGGACATCACCTTTCTATCCAGTGGCCGCTGGTACAAATCCCCCGTCCAGTTCGTCTCCGTTACGGCCGATGTCATTCATGTCAAGCCCATTTCAGACAAGCCCGATCGGCCCCTCCCCCTGCAGGTTAACCAGCCGGTAGGCCTGTCCTTTCAACTGGAATTCCACAAGTATCTCTTCGAGACCGAGGTCGTGGGCTTTGAGACCTCCGGCGGCCAGATCGCGATTTTTGATCTGCCCGACAAGGCCGAGCAGATGCAGCGGCGTGCCTACGCCCGCATGCCCGTCCCGAAAAATCTCGCCATCAAAGTCTTGTTCTGGCATCGCGGTTACACCGACGATTCGCGCGAGGTGCCCATCGACAGCTACTGGCAGGGCAAGCTGATGGACCTGTCCGCGGGCGGCGCGCAAATCAGCATCGAGTTGCACCATAAACCCAACTTCCGCATCCGCCAGGTCGTCGGCATGCAGTTTACCCCGATGTATTACCAGCACCCGATCCTGGTCGAGGCCCAGATCATCCACCTGGACGAGGCCGTCGATACCGGCATCCTCTCGCTGGGCATGGAATTTCTCGGCCTGGAGACCAGCTCCGAAGGCCGCAACACCCTCCACCGCCTCAAGGACATCGTCGAGATCTACGAACGCGAAAACGATCGTCTCGCCAACACCTGATTGACTCCGCGGCCGGTTTGTCGTTTCTGTCCCATTCTAATTCCCGTTGGATATTCTCTCTGTCCTGTGGTTTAATGACGCCGGATTTCCGAGTTGTTCGAAACCGGTTCGATGTCCCGATAGAAAAGTGAAAATCGAAAACGAAAGATGGATACGATAGACCCCAAAACAATCAAGGCATTTGTCGCCGCCTGTCACAAGGTCGCCGAATACGGCCTGATCCGCTGCAGCAGCGGCAATCTTTCCTGGCGGATCGGCAAAAACCTGGCACTGTTGTCGGCCAGCCGGTCGTGGCTGGGTGAACTCAACGATTCCCAGGTCGCGATTTGCGAGCTGGACTCCGAGAAATGCATCAACGGCAAAACGCCCACCGTCGAAACGCGGTTCCACCTGGGCATCCTCAAGCAGCGGCCCGAGATAAATGTCGTGCTGCACTTCCAGAGTCCCTTCGCCACGGCCATCGCCTGCGGCGACCCGAGCCGATACGATTACAATGTCATCATCGAGATCCCCGTCTATGTCGGCGATCCGGCCGTAATCGACTACTTCATGCCCGGCACCGAACCGCTGGCCCAAAAAGTCATCGAAGCGATGCAGGACCATGACATGGCCATCCTCCGCAACCACGGCCAGGTCACCTGCGGAAAAGATTTCAACGACGCCATCCAGAAAGCCGTCTTCTTCGAACTGGCCTGCCAGATCCTCCTGTCCGGAGCCAAGCCCAACACCCTTGGCCCCGACGCCCTGCCCCCCCTCCGCGCCGCCGGTAAGGGCTAATGCTTTTTCAAAAGCGTCTAAATAATATTCATTTCGCCGAAATAAATGGCCCTTAAGTTGTTTCAAATAAACGACTTATGTCTTTTTTGTGAAATAATGAAAATATTTTAGAAATTCTCTTGCACTTGTATAGATAAGTTATATAACTGTAATGAAAACAGGTGCAGCAGCCATGTATGATGTGGAATCATGATGGTGAGAGCCCCATAAATGGCAAATTCAGAAATGTGGAGGTGACAAATATTATGGATGGCCGCTCGATGTCAGCGAGAAATTACAAAACAAAAAACCGATAAACAGAAAACCCAAAACAGATTGACTAAGTAACAAAGAACTCAACCAAACACAACCAAACCAATACACACAAGGGGAATGAGATGAGAAATGTTAGTATTCAAAAAATGATAGGGGTCGATCGACAGAAGCGACCGAAACTTAGGAGCAAAACATGTCTAAGACGGTTCCCTCAGATGGAAAGTGGCCTTTCGGAAAGTTCGTGGATCTTTTAGGAGCCGATCAGTACTTTTTACAAACGATAATTAATAATCATAGAGTTTTCTGTTACCATCCGGAATATGTTATGCGTAACGGAAAAGTTCTGCGATTGGGTCACATCCAAAAGTCCTGTGCTCCCAAAATGCCTTTCACGGTACAAGTTGAAAATGGATACATTGATGAAGAATATGTTAAACGCTATAAGGAGTTCAGGGACGAACAAAACGGTGGTACTTAAACCCGGTTCGCCGAGTTCTTCGGCTATGATCGAGGCGGAAGAGATTGTCTCCCGGTACCACATCATAGTGGAACGGCATGAGCGACTTGGTTATTTCGCCACAGCCATCGAAATGCCAGGTACGAATGCGCATGGCCAAACTCCCAATGACTGTTTCAAAGAAATTCATCAAGCCCTCATCGCGTCTGTAGCAACCCTCATTGATGCCGGCCAGCCGGTTCCCGATGTTTGCGATGCCGCACGAACGATCCAGATCAATCTTCGTGTTACTCCTCGAGAAAAAGTCCTTATGACCCACGCCGCAAAACGGCTTGGATTTAGAGGGCTTTCAGATTTCCTCCGTAGAGCCGCTTTAAAACAACTTCAGGAATAATATCCCCGATATCCATTAGCACGATCATCTCGCAATTATCTAAATCCTAACTACTATATCCTATATCCCGTGTTACTTGTTTCTCTTTGTTCCCCACATCCGGACCACCACGCCCGTTACCAGCAGGCCGATCCCCAGCATGACCCAAACGGCCCATGGGCCCAAACAATGCACGAACACATCCCGGGCCTGAAGGATCGACAACAGCGCCAGCAAATAGGTGATGATCAGTTGTTCCCGGAAGCGGCGGGTTTCCCACAGCGTCTCCAGGCGGCTGTCCAGTTCCGCCAATCGGTTGCGCGTCGCGGCCAGCTTGTCGATCAACCCCCGGCTCTGCAGGCCACGGTCGTAGAGCGTCCGCTCGGTGATGTAATTGAACAGGTTCGGCAGGTACAAGCTGTTGAGATTGCGGCTTACGAGTGTTTGCTTTTCCTCCAATTGCCGGATCGTTCCGCTGACAAGCCACTTGAGACACTTGCCTTGGCGATCCGAACCTTTCGGGCCGAGGGCCTCTTCGAGCTGGGCCTCGGCCTGTTCGACGAGATGCTCATTGAACAGGATCACCGAGTGCGGAAGCAGCAGATACGGGCTGATCCCCACCGTCGGCCAGCATTCCTCCATCGCCCGGTCGTCGGACGCGATGGCGATGAAGGTGCAGCGGTGAATCCGGATGATCGTGTCCGAATCG
Organism: Phycisphaerales bacterium; assembly: GCA_003152975.1. Taxonomy (GTDB): domain Bacteria; phylum Planctomycetota; class Phycisphaerae; order Sedimentisphaerales; family Anaerohalosphaeraceae; genus FEN-1350. Next base: position 5,507 of record PMBP01000386.1, read on the forward strand.
CTGAAGGTCGGCTCCAGCGTATCCAGCACCTCCTCGTCGTCGATCTCGTCGAAATCGAAAATCCCCGTCACGATCCCGCAGTAGGCCATCACGGCCTGCCACGCGGGCGTGTCGTGCTCGATCCAGTGTTTGATCTTGTCGTGATCCGTCTGTCCGCCGGGCCGCCGCGCGTTGAGCACCCGCTTGAACAACTCCCCGTGCGTGGGCCCGCCCTTGCAGATCAGCTCGTCCCCGTGAATCAACTCCACCGTCCCGGCCTTCAGCTCCGCCGAAATTGGGTGCCCGGCAATCCGCGACGGCAGATCGCGGATCGTGCACACGCTTCCGTCGGCCAGTCGAAACTGCACCAGCTCGGCAAGCCCCGTCTGCTCGGTTCGTCCGTCATATAGATGTATCAGCTTGATAATGTCGAATTCGCTGAACGCCCCGCCCTCCGGCGGAACAAAAGTGCAATGCCATATCCGCACCCCCCCTGCCAGAAAGCTTGTCGAACTGAGCATCACCTCTGCCGGCCGGACCGGATCGCCGCAGTGCAGCGGGATCGTCCGCCCTTCCGAATGGTAGTCGAAGGTCGCCGGAAAAAGGATCTCCACCGCCGCCCGCCCGTGCGTCTCGCAGCGGCTGCCCAGCGGAGGACGCACCTGGTACTGGTACGACAACAGGTCCAGCTCCATCGACCGGAACACCGCACAGTTCGGATATGCCGTCGGGATCGCCGCGCCGCCCTCGGCCGACGCATCCTCCGGCATCCGCTCGACAAAATGCAGCGATACCGCCGTCCGCGACAACCTCAAGGCCGCCTTCTCCTGCCGCGCCGAAGTTACCATAACCTACCTCTCCATCGGAAGCTCTTTGAGAACCAGTTCGGACGGAACCGCCCGGATCATTCCCGCAAACTCGACATCCTCATCCGGCCGGGGCATCTCCAGGCACTGGTAAAATTCCCGCAGGAAATCCACAACGGCCGCCCCGTCCGCCTGCGGCGACGGCGACCCCTGCCAATCGAACGCCAACAGCAAAAGCGACCGACACCGCCCCGAACCTCCCAGCAGCTTCGGCTGAACATAAGGGATGTTCACCCATTTGGCCCCCAGCGCCACCAGCACCTTCAGCCGCATCGAGGGATCAATCGCCGCTCGGCTGGCGTTTACCTTGCGCGGGTCCTCCGCCTCGCCGAAGACCATCCGCAGCGGTTTCCCCTCCGCCCGCGCCGCATCGTGCAGCGTCTGGATCGCCGTCTGTGTCAGCGTCTTTGCCACACCTTTGCCGCGATGCTCCGGATCGACCGCCACATAGGTCATCAGCCCGCACCCGCTGAGGCGGTAATGCTCGAAGACCAGCCCGCCCCACAACTGGCAATCAGCCCCCTTCAGATTCTGCCCCGCTACCAGCAGATGCGTCGTCGGCTCCGGCGGATCGAAATGGCGATCCAGTCGCTCCTCCCAGCCGGCGGGGTCCTCCGCCTCCGCCGGGTCCGTAAAGGTTCGCCGGTACAACTGGACGAAGTCCTCGAAGGCGCACCGGTACTCGGCCCTGTGCCCCCGGATATCGATGATTTGTCCATCCATGATCGTCTTCCGAAAAACCGTCGTCGTTGCATCGCTTGCGCCGACAGTATCCTATCCTTGCCTCGCATTTGCAAGCCCCGACCTTTCCGCGATGGCCGGCAATTCGTTTTGACAATCCGACCGACGGCGATACAATCCCCCTGAAAATAAACAGGAACTCGACACCAACGCTTCCAAATTTGGATGAGGATCTCGTTATGATAAATCGCTGGGGGATTGCCGCAAGCGCCGTGGGCATCCATATTTCCATCGGCTCGGTTTATGCCTGGAGCGTGATTTCCAAGCCGATGATGGCCCAGTACGGGTGGTCGCTCAAACAAGTCTCGCTGACTTTCAGCATCGCCATCTTCTTTCTCGGTTTGGCGGCTGCATTTCTCGGCCCGTTCGTCCAGACGCGCGGGCCGCGAGTGGCCGGTTCCGTGTCGGCGGTTCTTTTCGGCATCGGGCTGCTGCTGGCCGGGCTGGCCTGCCGGATACAATCCCTGCCCCTGTTGTATGTCGGCTATGGCGTCTTGGGCGGAATCGGTATCGGCATCGGCTACATCACGCCGATTTCAACCCTGATCCAATGGTTTCCCGACCGGAAAGGACTGGCCACGGGTATAGCCATCATGGGCTTTGGATTCGCCTCGTTGATTTGCGGGCCGGTATCGCAGATGATCATGGCACGGCACGGAATCCCGGCGGTGTTTTATTCGCTTGCGGCAGCGTACTTCGTGTTGATTCTCGTTTCCTCACAATTCCTGGTTGCCCCGCCGCCGCCGTCCCAACACTCCCGGAAGGGGAGCGATCTGTCCGCCGTGGAAGTAACCGAACCAACGCCAAAAGAGGCCCTGCGGTCGGGTCGATTTTATATCCTGTGGATCATGTTTTTCATCAATATTACCTGTGGCATCGGCCTGTTGTCGGTCGCTTCGCCGTTGGCCCAGGAATTGACGGGAATGGCTCCGCTGTCCGCCGCCGCGATGGTCGGCATCGTGGGCCTCTTTAACGGGTTGGGACGCTTCGGATGGTCCGGCCTGTCCGATTACATCGGCAGGCCTTCCCTGTGGATCACATTTTTTGCGATCGAGACGGTCGCGTTTTTGCTGCTCGGAAGATTCCACCGGCCGTTGGCGTTTCAAGCCGTCTTGTGCCTGATTATCACCTGTTACGGCGGCGGGTTCGCCTCCATGCCCGCGTTCATCAGCGACCTCTTCGGGCCGCGGCATGTCTCCACCCTTCTGGGCCTGATGCTGACGGCATGGTCCGCCGCGGGGATCACTGGCCCGCTTCTGATTTCCTATATGCGCCAGACAACCGGATCGTACAACATAACCTTCCTGATCCTGGCGGGNNACCCGTTCAAGCTGTTTTGAAGTGAAGGTTGTTTATCGAAGCCACTCGGCGGCGATAGCGGCCATGTCTGATAGATCGACTCTGCCGGAACGATCGATGTCGGCATCGCCGCAAAGAGGGGCCGGGTCGCAGGCAGTAAGCCAAAGGTCCGCCAGCAAAAGCAGGTCAGCCGAATCGACCGCGCAGTCGAAATTGATATCCGCCACAAGGTCTTTGTCGCAGATGGGATGAAGAATTGTATCAGATCCGATCCGTGTCGGATCATCTGTCGCCGGAGCCATAGTGTCGCCGAGGATCGCGAAATTGGCCGATGAGGAACTGTCGATGAGATACTGTCCGTTCAGTTCATCCATCCGCCAGTAGGCCACAAGTCCCGGACTGGCCGGGTCGATCAACCGTTTGGCATTCGCTGCAATCTGCTCATCGCTGCGGACAGTGTTCCAGATCCGGACCTCATCGAGCAGGCCCTGAAAATAATAGCTATAGTAATTATTATGCCGTCCGAGTGTGATCGGCGTCGGCTGGACATTCAGCCCGGTCGTCAGCGGCGATTCCCAGCGAAGTTGGCCGTCCACATACAGCTTTTCGGTGATGCCGTCGTAGGTCGTGGCGATGTGATACCAGCGATGGTCTTCCACTGGCACA
>PMBP01000118.1 GCA_003152975.1 Phycisphaerales bacterium
CAGAAGAAGTCCCGGCCGTCGATCCGTCGCCGCTGCATCAACATGGCAAACTCACCGGACTCGAATTGCACGGGGCTGAATAATCCTTCCGGTTTTTCATTGATAGCGGCTTTGAGGCCGGTGGGACAGGAACGAAAGCTCGGCAGCTTGGACAATTCTGTCATCAGCTCTATCATCCGCGGGTCGATCATGCCGGTTTCGATCGAACCCGATGGCAACTCGCCCAGCGAAAATACACGGCCGTCCGAGCGGGCAAACGCGACGATCTTTTCGGCGACATCAAGCGGAAGTACGACCATTGGCGGAAGGATTACAGCACGGAAGGCGTGATCGCCGTCGATCAACAGGCCGGACTGTTGCTTCATTCGCCGCAGGTAATGTCGATCGGCGATGAGGTATTCGATCCGACCGCTGGTCAAATCGGTCATCGCCTGGCTGTAGACGGCGTTGATCCGCTGGACCTTGTCGCAGAACCACTCGTCCATCCGCGGCGGGCACCACCACGCCGACTGGCGTTTCAATTCTTCCTGCGAAAAGTCCGCAATCTGCGGTCCCGGCGGGTCCATCACGGCCGGCACCGGCACGCGGTCGGGGAAGGCCGGGTCGAACATGCCCGGGCCCGACAGGACCCAGACGCTGTCCATGGGATTGATCAGCAGGACACCGGCTAAGATATTCCCGTATGAGTTGATATAACTGCCCCGCCGGACGAAATCCGTCCACTGGTTCATCCACGGCCAGAAGGGATTCTCGTTGTACCAGTCCGGCAGCCACGGGTTGCCGTCGAGTTTGCGCGTCATGAAGATTCCGTGAGCGACCACATGGCTGACGCCCCAGGTCGTCACCGCGTTGGCCGCCTGCTTGATTGTGATGGGATTGTAGCCCCAGAATCCGGCCGCGCCCATAATCTCGCTCATGAAGCGGCGGCCCTCGAAATCGGTGACCGACCGCGTCTCCATGAAATCGTGCGGCCCGAGCACATTCAGGGCCAGGCAATCGTTTCCCGGCATCGAATACTCGCGCTGAGTCTTGAAATAATCGCCGACGGCTGCGGCCTGCCACATCAGCGTTTCTTCCCAGGTGTGGGCGGTACAATACATGCCGCGCTGCTGGAGCCAGCGGCTGGTGGCGCCGAGCGTCTGCGCATAGACATCGCTGACGGCATCGAACCATTCCCATCGCGTTTTGGCATAGATGCCGTCTGTATCCTCATCGAGCAGCAGGGGCATCCACGGCCGGATGTCGCGCGAGAATTTTTCGCGGTAGTGGCGGTCGAGCGTGTCCGACCAGGCGATCTTGTAACCCCAACTGCCTTCGTGATCGACGAACGCGCCGGGAATGCCCTTGCCCATCCGATCGCCGAATCGTTTTGCGTACGGTTCGTGTGCCAGCCGCAAGAACGCTGGGGCCAGCCGTTCGTCGAGATAATTGAGACGGCCGCCGTCGGCGCCGGGATGGTAATACGGCGTGAAGCGATAGATCCGCCAAATGCCCTCGGCGGGTGCTTGCCAGGTAAAGGCATTGCCGGATCCGATGAGCCGAAGCGAGTTGGATTGAATGATTGCGGGTTGGTGCGGTTTGGGCCGATTGACGGTTTGTGGTTCGGGCTGGCCTTGAGAATCGTTCTTGGCCGGAGGTTCGGCGGGTGGCGGGAGAATTTTTTCAACGCGAGCGGCGACGGTGAAAAACGACGGACCGACCTCGACGGTTTTTCCGGCCGGACAGTCGAGGGTGTGGCATTGAAGACTGCGGGCATAGAGGTCGGGATTTTCCTTGAGGACCCGATCGGCGGCGCGAAAGCTCGGCCACCAGTATTCATCCACATAACCCAGATAGGCCCCGGCCTTTTCGGCCTCGGTGAGCGATTTGTCGAAGGCGTCGAACCACACCGGTGCCAGCCACTGTTCGCGCGGCAGGTCGGGCAGGCCGACCATGTTCATTCGGCCGTGCGTGTAGCCGGGATTGAACCGCTGGGCGGCCATTTCCCGGGCCATACTCGCCGCCTTGCCGGGGTCGAGGGGCTCATCCCAGAACCAGAACACAAACGGGGCATAGATCATGTCTGGCTGTGAGAAGTTCTGCCGCAGGGTTTGAAAATCAACGGGCTTTCGCTGACCCCAATTGGAAAGCGGATCGGCATGCAAACAGGAAACGGCCAGGGAAAGGTACCCGATTCCGATCTGAATCATCCGCCCGACATTCATCCGTGGAACCCTTCGCACAAATCCGTCATGGAGCTTCCGCTGTTGATGCTCCGATCGCCACTCAATATAGCCGGAAAATGCCGTCCGGTCAAATCCCGGCCACGAATCCAAGCGGATTGTCGAGACAGCTTCAGGATGTCCGGGTCAGGATAGCAGAAGCCGTCTTGAGGGGGCGATGGATCAGGCGGGTGAAATGATCGAGGAGAAACTTCTCGATCTCTTTTCGGGCCGAGTGCGAGGAATCCCGGAGGCGATGCAGGTCGGCCAGAGCGTCGGTGGCGGGCCGGGAAAGGACGAACTTGTCGTGGTACGCAGCTTCGCAGTCGGGGCAGACCAGGCCGTTGGCATCCGGGGCGAAGAAAATCGTTCGCCAGTTTCCGCGATAGGGATTCGAGCAATTGGCACATTGTTGCAGGATTGGGAGCAAGCCGATCTCCTGCAACAGGCGGAGCTGGAACAGGATCAACAGGGCAAGCTGGTCGTCGGGCTTGGCGGACGATTGAAGGTCGGTGAGGAACTGGATGAGGGACTCGAACAGCGAAGGATTGGGGTCGGCGGGGATGGTCAGGGCCTCGACCAGTTCTGCGGCACACAGGCCGCACTGCAAGCCGTACAGACTGGACCGAATGCCGCGAAACAAGGGCTGTTGCTGAAACTCGGTCAGCGTTCCCAGTTGGCCGCCGCGGGCAGGTTGATAGACAATCGAGCCGAAGGAAAAGATTTCAACGGGACCGTCGAAGGCGGACTTGGGCCGCCGCGAGCCCTTGGCGATGGCGGCCAGCTTTCCGGCCTGTTCGGCCCAGAGGGTGACCACCTGCGAGGTCTCCGAGTAGTCCACGCAGCGAAGGCAGACGGCCCGGTCCTTGGTGAGCATGGTCAGGACTCCGCCGAACGGCTGGAGGCCAGCCGCTGGATCCGCAGCCGCTTGATCCGGCGCGGTTCGGCCGAGACGATGGTGAACCGCACGCCGTGGATGTCGAACGATTCGCCGGTGCGGGGAATGCGGCCCAGGTGCGACAGGACAAAACCGCTGATGGTGTCATAGTCCTCGCCCTCGGGAAGATGAACGCGGCATTCTTCGTTGACATCGTCGATGTACATGCGGGCGTCGATCTCGACGGTGGTCTCGTCGATGCGCTTGGCGGAGGCGGTGGGGGCGTCTTCGAATTCATCGGAGATCTCGCCGACGAGTTCCTCAAGGATATCTTCGATGGTGACCACGCCGGCGGTGCCGCCGTATTCGTCGAGGACGACGGCAATGTGTAGTTTCTGGTTCTGGAATTCGTGCAACAGGGTCCGCAGGGGTTTGGTCTCGGGGACGAAATAGGCCGGGCGGATTTTCTCGCGGAGATGGAATTGGTATTCGGGCTTGCCAATCTCGCCGAGCAGGTCCTTGGCGTACAGCAGGCCGACGATGTTGTCGATGCTGCCTTCGTAAACCGGCAGGCGGGAATAGCCGCTGTCGGCGATGGTCTGCAGGACTTTTGGCAGGGGTTCGTGGATCTCGACGGCCAGGATGTCCGTGCGGGGCGTCATGATCTCTTCGACGGTCGTTTCGCCCATTTCCAGGACATTCTCAATCATCTCGACCTGTTCGGCATCGACGGCGCCTTCCCGCTGGCCTTCCTCGACGAGACTGAGAATTTCTTCCTGTTTCTGGTCCTGTTTCTGTTCAGGGGTGGACCGCTCCACGCCGGCGAGGCGCCGGACGATGACATCGTGCCAGTGCAGGACCCGAATGGCCGGCCAGGCGAACCAGGCGCACAAAATCAGAAACCTTTCCGAACGGGCCAGCAGGGTCTCGGCGGTGTACTTAGACCACGAATGGGGAATCGCCAGGCGGAAGGTGGCCAGCAGCAGCCAACCGATGATAAAGACAACGACGGTGCCCCACTGGTGGAGCTGGGCCAGTTGGGCCAGCGACAGGATGATCCCCACATCGGCGAACAGCCGCAGGAGCAAGCAGGTGAGGATAAAATCTTCCTCACGGCTGACGAACGGAGTGAAGCGGCGTTCCTTGCCACGGGCCCCGAAGGCCTCCTGAAGTTTAGCGCGGGAATAGGATCGCAGCGATAGGTGCATCAGTGAGAACAAGGCGCCGAGGGTGGCGCACAGAACGATTTGAAGGAACAACCATTGGGCCTGGGTCATGGCGCCGACCTCCCTCGAGAACGGGGGCCGGACAAAGCCGAACGACGACGGCAGCGCGAAGATACGGCGTTGTGATAGACGATTCCGTATCCGGCCCGCTCGAGAAGACGGTCTTCTTCGTGATGCATCCGCTCGGCCTCGGCGACCGTCAGGTCGTCAAACCCAAGCTGGTGGAGCATGCCATGAACGATGTAAAGGCCCAACTCCGCCCGAGACGAATGGCCACGGAGGCGGGCCTGTCGTTGGGCCAACTCAGCGTT
>PMBP01000537.1 GCA_003152975.1 Phycisphaerales bacterium
GCGTCCTTCTTGGCGGTGATTTCCGGGGCGGCCTGGAGCAGAAAGTCGCTGGAATCGCCCCAGTACCAGGTGCTGACGACGCAATCGTGGAAGACCAGTTCCCACAGCGGCACGCGCGACTCGTGTCCAATGCCCCACTTCTCATACTCGTGACATTTGCCGAATTTCCCGCCCCACGGCGATTCAAAACTCTCGTCCTTGGTCTTGGGATGGATCAGATGCCCCGCGGGCCAGGAGGCAAAACCGCCGCTCATCATGCCCTCGATGTAGTCCACAACGGGCACACACCACCAGATGCCATGCTCGCCGCCCATGACCAGCTTGCGATCGCGAAATACGCGATGCAACGCCGGACCGCACTCGCGCTTCTGCGTGCGGGTCATCGGGTGCTTCGGATCATAACATTCGTAAAGACCTTCGGCGGTCGTCACGTCAATAAACCGTCCGATGAACGGCCATTCCTTCAGCACGTGCTCAGCGGTTGCTTTCGCGGCGTCGGCCCAGAGCGTCGGGCAGCGTTTCATGTATTGCGTTTTCTTGTCCCACGTCAACCAAGCCGTCATGCGCTGCCGGTCGTTCTTGAGAACGGCGTGGTCGGGCAGGATGGCATGGCTCGAATCAATCTCGCCGTCCTTGGTCTGGAGAATGTCAGTGTAGTTGTCGTATTCGCTGGTGAGGTAACCGAGGTCGTTGACCGCGCGCATGTCAGCGGGTTTGGCGGGCTTGCCGTGGATGAGCATCTTCTCGACACCGGCGGCCTTCGCTTGGCGCGCGAAGCTCAGCGATGCGTCGCCCCACACATCCGGCGCGCCAAAGAGCCGGGCGATGTTCGCATTGGCCTTGAGCTTTTCGGTAAACGGAACGATCAGCCCCTGTGCTTTGGCATACTCCCGGTACCGCTTGGCCAGCCCGACATAGCCGCCCTGTGTTGCGAAGTGATAAAAGAATCGCCGGGGATACGCGAAGGTGCCCTTGCTCGGTGCCCATCCCACCACCGGTGCCCCAACCGGGCCGTTTTTCCCTTCCACGGTCCTGACCTGGATGTACGCATCCTCAGGCGTTTCGACGATAATCGCATACCCGGCGCCGGACTGCAGGTCGCACACGCCCACCCACGGCATGTCGATCCCCCATAGCGAAAACCAGGTCCGCGGAAACGGTTTGGCATCCAGGGGATACAGATGCCCGTTGGCATAATCGGCCACCACCAGCCCCGCCTTTGCCGAATCGAATAATATCGGTTCCAGCAATGCCCACTGGCCCATCTTCGTGGCGCGGTCGGCCATGTCCATCTCGACGGATAACTCCGGCGCCGACTCCGCTAAAGTTAACCGCACGATAACCATCTTCGACGCATCGCCGGGCAATGTCGCCTCAAAATTTAAGCTGAGGCCGTCTGGTTTGAGATTACGAAATCGCGGCTCGCCCGTTTTCCCCTCGATTGCCCGGCCCCATTCCATCCCGCCGGCCTTGTCTTTGACCCACATCGTCCCCGTGACGGGGTTGACCTTCAGGATAAGACACTTGGATTCCAATTGAATGATGCTGGTTGCCTCGGCCCCCCAGACCGCTGCCCCCGATGCAAACCAAACCGCCAGCGCCAATCCCGCACACAGGATATTCTCAACAACTGCTCGTTTCATCGGTTTCCTTTCTGCTGAACCGTTCATAGCATACCACACCGGGGTCCCGCCGGAAAGCCGGCGCCTCACTCCGGACTTGCTTTCTCTGCCCGGAGCGGGTAGAACATGGGGTACAGAATCAACGGAAATTGCGGACTTCATTCCATCGAAGGATGACGAACCGATGAAAAAATATCACGGCCAGGTGATCTATATGTATGCGTTCGATATCGCCTACGAACTCAAGGCCCAGCCGCCGGACCGCGTTCTCGATATCGCCGCGACGGATTATATGATGTTGCAGACCAAGCGAAGTCCGCGGCACCGGTTCTTCTATCGGCCCAAACAGATCGTTTTGCCATCGCAATCCTGCCAGCTTGCCACGGGCTCTGCCGAGATTTCCTCGCGCGTGCTGGTCTTTGGCATCGGCGCCCTCAGCATCCAGTACCGCGTCCCCTTCGAGGTCGATCACCTCGAACAGTTGATCACCTATCATGACCTGCAGGTCGATTCGCAGCCGCTGGAACTGCGGGCCGTCGAACTGGCCCGCCGGATCCAGGCGGACCTTCACGATCACTGCGTCCGCCCCACGCCCACCCTCGACCCGGAACCCTATACGCTGTTCTGCATCGACGAACTCCCCGTCAGCCCCGATCGCAAAGGGATGACGGCCGAGCAGTGGCTGCGGGAGCATGTCCGCCCGGTCGCGGGCCTGCTGACGGAAGAATCCGAGATCGAAAACCTGTCCGCGCAGGAAGCGGAGGAATCCACCAGTCAGTATCTCAGCTACTACAACAACGATCTGGCCGTAATGGACTGGGATTCGGCCCTGCTTATCGGCCAGGGCGAATCCCTCGACGATATCCTGCACGCCGCCGAACTGGCCAATGTGCAGTTGGCCGAACTCAAGACCTACGATCAAGCCCTCGACATGGCCCTCGAACAATCGTATCGGGACCTGTCCGTGTGGAAGACCCATACCAATAAAGTCGTGCGCAACAACATCCGCGAGATTCATGTCGATATGGCCCGCTTGACCGACGAGCTGGAGAATATCACCAAGTTCTTCGGCGATTGGCACCTGGCCCGAATCTACCGGACGCTGTCGGACCGGTTCCACCTGGCCGAATGGCACCGCATCCTCGACAACAAGCTCAAGACCCTTGGCGACCTTTACCAGATCCTCCAGCAGGATCGCAACAATTTCTGGATGGTGATCTTGGAAACGACGATCGTGCTGCTGTTTATCCTCGACTTGATCCTGCTGTTGATGGGCAAGTAGTCGATTTCAATTTGCCGAATTTGCTCCTACCGGAAGGGGACCTCGACCGGCTGGGTCGTGGGGCTTACGACCAGATCCAGACGGGTGCANNTCAATCCTTCCTCCCGGGGGCGAGCAGTTCCAGTGCCCATCGGACGCGGAAGCTCAGTCCGTTGTAGCTGAAGGGACCGGCGGGCAACCGAAACTGGAACGACCGGGCGTCGGCCGGCGAGGGATCGTCGGTGGCCAGAGAATCGACGATCCCCACATCGTCCGGGCCGGGACCTTCGGTAAACCAGATCAAACGGAGATCGATTTGGCCCGGCCGGTCGTCGTATTGCCAGCGGATAGCGCCGCGAACGGTTTCACCGGGACGAAAGGCCGTCTGGTTTCCATCTATCTGGATAGATAATAGGTTCATTTGAGCTCCTGCAGGTTCGGCGGGACGACGACGATGGGCAGGTCATCCTTGAGGTTTGGCCAAATGCGAATGTCCCCCCGAAACGACACCGCCCAAGTCAATCGGCAGTTACCGGAATCGAACGAGTGCATGGCGCTAGCGGGGATCGACAAGCGAATCTGGCCCGAGGCAATCTGCTGCGGATCGGTCAAACAGGCCAGTTCGCATTCAAAGACGGGTTTGGACGGCTGCGATATCTGCCTTTTGTGTTCGTTATCTTCGAAGGTGCTGCGAATATGTTCGGTGGCCGTCAGAACTACCTTTAGTTCGCCGATTCGCCCGGGCAGGCCTTTGAATGTCCAGTTCAGATCCGCGGAACTCTTAAGAGGTATTCGCCCGGGACGGATCCGGGCGATAAGGTGCGGATTAAACAGCGACAAAAACTGGTGACAGGCAGCCAGGATCAGGGCAAGTCCGATCAAAACAAAGGGGACAAGGAAAACTGTCATGAACCATTCCGGATGACCGTGACGACAAGATTGAACGGCGATCGTTACAAAAACAGAAGTGATGCCGTTCCAAAAAACCGCGAAAAACAGCCAGCCGAAGAATTTCCCGATGCGCCGGCCTGCTGCGGGCAGCGTGATCCAATCGTCCGCAAAATCGTTTTCGGGGGACGGATTCAGCCAGTACATATTCCCCGCATCCCCAGCGTGACCGGAATCCGAAACCGGTGGAAGCCATGCCGCCGCCTTCGAACGACGGGCCGAACGCAGGACTCCGATAATCCCTCCGGCACCGATGAGGAAAAACACCCACGGGAACAGGCAGATCAGCAATTTGGCGGTGGGTTTGCGGACCAGGACCGCCTCGAAGGAATTGGCGGGGTTGACAAAGCAGGTTGGTCTCGACATTGCCCGATATCGATCAACGACGGCCTGCTTGCCACTTCGTCCGCTGGAGGAGCTGCCCAGAAAATCATATCGGGTGGACCGAAAGGGTTTTCCGTCGAAAGTGTATTCATAGAGGATGTCCACGCTGTAAGTCGTGCCGTCATCGCTGTCATGCGATTTGACCTCGGCATGGAGAATCCGGCAGGGTGTCTCGATCCAGTTGCGGGCGTCGATAACCTTGTAGATCGGGCGGATACATAATGGCCACATCATGCCCAGGCCGACCAGGGCGAAGATGGACAGGAACACGATCAGGGCGCGCCGGCCTTTGGAGGAGTCCGAGATCGGCCGAGTTTCAACCGGTTTTGGTTTGATCCTGGCCCACATGGCATAGATGCCGATCCCGCCGATGCCGATAAACAGCAGGGGAAACAAAATGACCAGGCCGAAGAAAAGACTGTCATGCTGCAGGATCGCNNATTGCCGGACGCGGCCCGACTGCCTGTCGTAATCGCCGTCGTGAAAGTTGCGTTTGAATTTCTCGCCGACAAAAGTGGCCGAGCCAACGGTGTATTCGTACCGAACGGCGAATCGGTAATCGCCTTCATTGGAAACAACCTCACTGGACAGGATCCGGCAGGGGGTCTGCTGCCAGGAATAGGTCCGGAGGATGACAACGAACTCGCGGATGGTGAATACCTCGAATAAACTGCCCATCAGGAAAAA
>PMBP01000335.1 GCA_003152975.1 Phycisphaerales bacterium
CCTTCTCGGCCGTCAGCATCTGTCAGACCCTGGGCAAGCGGTGGAAGGCGGACGTCACGGACCAGAAGATATTCACCCTGTCCGATGGAACCAAGGCCATCCTGGCCAAGCTCAACCAGCCCATCACGGCCAAGCTCTACTACGCCAGGACCGCGGCGATGAAGGCCACCGATCAAATACAGTACTTCAACAACTACTATGAATTCGTCAGGGCCCTGCTCGAGGAGTACGTCAGCGTGTCCAAGGGCATGGTCAAACTGGAGGTGATCGACCCCAGGCCGTTCTCCAACGAGGAAGAGGAGGCCCTGCAACAGGGCCTTCGGAAATTCCCCATCACCCAGGAGGAGAACTTCTTCTTCGGCCTGGTCGTGCAGACCCCCTTCGGCGTGGAGAAGTCGATCCCCTTCTTCTCCCCGGATCGGCAGAACTTCGTCGAGTACGACATCAGCTATCTGATGGACACCGCCATCACCCGCCAGAAGAAGAAGATCGGGGTGATGAGCCCCCTGCCGGTCATGGGCGACGACACCAGCGACTACATGGCCCAGATGATGCGGATGCAGGGCCAGCAGCCGACGCCGCCCTGGGGAATTGTCTCGCATCTCAAGCAGTCCTACGAGGTCAGCGCCGTTGGGGCCGATACCCCGGAGATCAAGGACATTGATATCCTGATGGTGATCCACCCGAAGAACCTGTCGGAAAAGGCCCAATGGGCGATCGATCAGTTCGTCCTCAAGGGCGGACGGACGATCATCTTTCAGGATCCTCACGCCGTGATCGACCGACCCAACCCGATGCAGCGGCAAATGGGCGCCGAGCAGGGCAGCAGCTCAGGGCTTCCGGCGCTGTTGAAGGCCTGGGGCCTGGAGATGCCGGAGAATACCTTCGCCGGTGACCTGGACCTGGCCGTGACCGGTTCTCCGCGGCCCAACCAGCGGCCGGAAAAGATCATCGGCATTCTGCGATTGCAAAAGGACAAGGGCTCGTTCAATTCGGATGTGGCGATTACCGCGGCCCTGAACTCGGTCAATGTGATGTTCCCCGGCGTTCTGCGGGAAATCCCCAAGCCGGCAGTTGACGCCGATGGGGCCAAGCCCGCCGATGCGGCGACGGATTCCACAATCAAACGGGTACCGTTGCTGCTGACGACGGCCAAGGGCAACGCATGGAAAGTATCCAGCCCGTTCGAGTTGATGAATCCGGACTATACGCAACTCCTCCGCAAGTTTACCCCGGGCACCGAGCCGGTGGCGATGGGCTATCTGATTACCGGCCGGCTGAAGTCGGCCTTCCCCAACGGCATCGAGGTTCCGGTCGAAACGCCGGAGGCCAATCCCGATGATCCCGCCAAGAAGCCCGACGATAAGAAAGAGACCAAGACCCAGAAGTTGACCGGCCTGACCGAGGCGTCGGCGGATTGTGCCGTCGTCGTCTTTGCCGATGTCGATTTCATCAGCGACATCGTGGCCTACCGGCAGACCTTCTTTGGCATGACCGTCGTCGAGGACAACAGCGCTCTGGTCCTGAACACCCTCGAAGATCTCGCCGGATCCAGCGCCCTGATCTCGATCCGCTCGCGCGGCAACTTCAAGCGGCCATTTGTGAAGGTCGATCAGATCGAGTCGCTGGCCGAAGAGGCCTCCCGCGAGGAAGAGACCAAGCTGCAGGCCGAGATCGACCAGTGGGAAAAGCAGCTTAACGAGAAACTTGCCTCCGCCAAGGGAGGCCAGGATGATCTGATCGCCAACACGATTATGACTGAAAAGCGGCAGATCGAGGAAAAGATCTACCAGGCCAAGCTGGATCTGCGAAAGGTCAAGGAACGGAAGCGCAAGGAGATCGAACGGCTGGAATCGCGGCTGCGAAATTTCTGCACGCTGCCCGGGCCGATTCTGATTCTGGTCCTGGCGGTTCTCGTCGGCGTTCGCCGCAGCGTCATGCGCAAGATGTATATCAGTCACGCCAGCGATGCCTGATCGGCATTTCATCACAGGAGCCAATACCATGACCAATCAAAAACTGACGATCCTCGGCGTTGTAGCGGCTGCGATGCTGGTCTGGGCGGTGTTTCAGGCCCAATGGGCCAACCGCAAGCCCCCGCAGCCCGATGTCCCGAAATATCTGATCCAGGGCTTGGCCCAGGATAAGATCGCCGCCATCGAACTGACCGCGGAAAAAGACAAGGTCCGCCTGGCCCGCGGCGAGAAGGGTTTCGTTGTCGCGACGAAAGACAACTACCCCGCCAAGACCAGCGAGATCAACGCGATCCTGGCGGCGTGCCTGGACCTCAAGCCCGCCGAACTGCGGACCGAGAACTCCGCCAACCACGCCGATCTGGGCGTGACGGCCGAGACCGCCCGATACGCGGTCTCGCTGCTGGACGCCGATGGAAAACCGCTGGCGGGATTTTTCATGTCCAAATCCAGCGAGCAGACCAACGAGGTCTATGTCCGTCCCATGGACGGCAACAAGGTCTATCGGGTCGCCGAGAACAACTGGCCGTATATCAGCCCGATTGATTTCGTCGAGAAGGAGCTGACCAACCCCAACCGCGACGAGATCGTGAAGGTTACGGTCACGGTTCCGGACGGCAGCTATGTTTTGGACAAGCCTGACCAGGGTAATATTTCCCTGGAGACGATGCCCGAAGGCAAGCAGTTCAAGGGCAGCGAGTACAAGAGCGTCTTCGAAGCGATCGCGGGCCTGTCTTTGGACGATGTCCAGAAGGAATCGGACAAGACCGCGGACCTGAAGTTCGATTCGTCGTATGTGGCCCAGCTCAAGGATTCGACGGTCTATACGCTGGCTATCGCCAAGAAGGATGAGAAGTTTTATGTCAAGTGCGATGCGGCGTTTATGGACACCAGCAAAGTGACGATGACGCAGGGCGTGAAGGAGTCCGAGGAAGAGCTCAAGAAGAAGGAAGCCAAGCTTCTGGCCCATGACAAGGCCGCCGCCTTCTCCCAAAAGCACAAGGGCTGGATCTATACGATTCCGTCGTTCAAGGCCCAGTCGATGACCAAAAAGCTGGCCGATCTTCTGGAAGACATCAAGAAGCCGGAAGCCCCGGCTATCCCGACACCTCCGACGGCACCGGCAGTTCCTGCTGCTCCTCAGCCAGCGGCTCCGGCAGAGACTAAACCGGCCGAAAAGCCGGCCGAAGTTCAGCCCGCTCCGGCAGCCCCGGCCCAGCCAGTTCCTGCCGCACCGACTGAGCCGGCACCGGCGCAACCGGCACCGACCGACAAGCCCGCAGAAACTCCGAATCCGGCGGAACCGGTGAAGTAATATCCAGGATTTCGAAAACGCAAGCCGAGACCTACCGCCTCGGCTTTTTTTATCTACGGAGATAAGCCAGACCTTCGGGCAGGGGGATGTTGTTGCCGAAGTTGTCCTCGCCGTAGCCGCAGTCGGCCAGCAGCTTGATGTCGGCCAGAACGCGTTTGTCGCCGATGAAGCGAATCTTGAGGTTGGTGCCGATGTCGATCTTGCCATGGGCCTGCAGGCGGGCGATCTCATCGGTGACCTGTTCCATCAGGCGGGCCTCTCGGTGGGGGAGATTATCCTTGAGGGTCAGCGGGTGTTCGTAGATGATCAGCTTGCTGGTCTCGGCCAGGGCCATCACGACATTGTGGATCATGCCCCGGATATCCAGATCATCCTGCAGGTGATCGGGCACCAGTTGAAGCCGGAGGATCTCCTCGGCCAACCATCGCCGCTTTTGGGCGTTGATCTTCTCGTTGGCCCGGAACAACTCCAGCGGCGAGGCCGCGTCATAGTATTCGTTGTCCAGTTCCATTTTCACCTGGCTGCCGTAGTGCAGCACCAGCTTGGAGACCAGCGTCGAGGGCCGCACATGAAAGCCGCGGTATTGCGGGACCGTCACCTCGACGGATCCGATCTCGATGTATCGCTTGAGCATGTTCTGGCACAGCAGTTCCGCCGATGCCAGGTAGTTGCCCGCGAAGCTGACAGCGTAGTTCATCAGGCACTCCAGCAGCGGCTGCGGATCGTTGTAGCCCCCGCGGATCTGGTGTTTTCGCTGGATATGCCGTTCGTAGTAATGCGCGAAGTCCGTGGCCATCCTCAGCAGGTGCATGACCACGCTGATATGCCCCCGCAGAATCGACAGGTCGGGGTCGAGGTCCTCGGTCTCGGTCTTGGAGACATAGGTGTCATAGAGGGACTGGAGATTGTGGAACCGAAATTCCAGGGATCGCAGCCGCTCCTCGGTGATCGAGGCGTTCAGATATTCCTCGTATTCCTCGGGCCCGACATCGCCCGGCGGCAGCGTGGGTTTGCTCTCCGCCGCCAGGTTCAAAAACGCCGTCGCCAGCAGCGTCACCGTCTTGGCGACGGTCTCGCTCTTGCGGGTGGCCAGGTTCTGTTCGAGCCGGCCCAGCGGCAGATGTTCTTCGTAGAAAAGCGGGTCCACGCCCGCCGGGATCGGCATCCCCAGTTCGGCCGCTTTGGCCAGGATGTGCCCGGTCGCCTCGGCCAGAACCCGGCAGGTGTAATCCAGGGTTTGTTCGGTCGCCCGCCGAAAATCCCGCTGCAGCGGCAACAGTTGATAGGTGGATAGCGCCCGCTGGATATGCACCAGCTCGTAGCCGACATTCGAATACAGCTTAATCGTCGCCACCAGCGACCGGAACGGTTTCCATTGCTGGTTGTTGCGGGCGCCGTAGGCGTCCAGCAGTTCCTCGATCTGCGAGGCGTGCGACAGGATGTCGCCCAGCAGGGGACGCGTCAGCAGACTCGATCGGGCGGCATGGGTGGCCAGATACTGCGACGCTTCCAAAAGAATCCGCGACCGCTTGGAGATCAATGCCAAAAATTGCTCGGGGGATATCGTTTCCAACGCCATAGAGGCCGTTTCAACCCTCACATGAATGTTCAATCCGTATTTCGTCATACCCCAAAGGAGTAACGATGTAAACCCCTTATAATACCCGGCTGGAGTTCAAATGTCAATATCCGCTATCAAAAAAGTATGATCACTGGGCGTTTCGGCTGTACGGGGTTCTTTGTCGATTCGGCAGGCCGAACAACAGTCGGCCAGGGGCTGGGTAGCGAAGATGTAGTCCAGTCGCCATCCGAGGTTGCGCCGCAGGGCATTCATCCGATAGTCCCAGAAGGTGTACTGCCCGGCGTCCGGGCAATGCTTGCGAAACAGGTCCGTCCAGCCCCACTGGACGATCTTCGAAAGCGACTGCTGGACCTCCGGACAGAAACACACATGGCCCCGCAATCCGATGGGATCATAGACATCCTTGTCTTCCATCGCGACATTCATATCCCCCAGCCAGATCACGCGATCACTTGGGGAAAAATGACTCTCGAAATACCGAGCCAGCCGGTCGAACCATTGCAACTTGTAGGCAAACTTGTCGGACAACGGATCCTGCCCCTGGGGAATATAGGTAGTAACGACTGTAATGTCGCCGATATCCGCCCGGATCAGCCGGGCTGGAT
>PMBP01000146.1 GCA_003152975.1 Phycisphaerales bacterium
CTGCCCGAGCAGAAGAAGATCGAAGGGCTCGGCGGGAACATGCGGCTGGGCGGCCGGGACATCCAGATCATACCACAGACGCTCGCATGGGGTCTCTTCAACCAGAAGGACACGGTGCGAATGCGATTCCGGCACCGCTATGAAGTGGACCCACGATACATCGAGATTCTGGAAAAGCACGGCCTGGTCTTCTCTGGCAAGGCTCCCGATCAGCCCATCATGCAGATTCTCGAGCTGCCGAATCACCCGTATTTCATCGGCACGCAGGCCCATCCCTGCCTGACCAGCCGCCCCTTGCGCCCGCATCCGATGTTCGTCGGCCTAGTCGCCGCCGCCATGCGCCGCCGCTACCTGGAAACCGACCTGCCCAACTGCATCGAGGCCGTCGAGCGCGTCCGTGCTTTGGCGGAGGCCTGATGCAAGTTGATTATCGTGGATTTCCCAAGTAGTTCGTGACAAATCGATACGTGGGTCTTCAGAAGGAGGCATAGTAAATGGCAAAGGCCCAAAGACTCGGCGGGTGGATGACCAGGTTCAAGCGGTGCATCGACGCTGAAGCCGGCGCAGCGGTATCTGAGAAGGTCATCCTCGAAACTGAGCGATTCGATGCGACATTGAACTACGCACAGAAAGCCGAATGGATAAAGAGTGCTGTCCGGCGTCTTGAGAAGGAAGCGGGTAGACCCACGGCGAGAAAGGTAATGCAGGCCTGCGGAATGAAATGCTGCGGTCCTACACAGCAGAATCGCGCCAAGCAGTTCATGAAGGAATCGAAATCGGTCAAGGAACTGCTCGCCAGGCTGAATGAAAGAGGCATCGGTGGAGGAAGGCTGAAACTGAAAAACCCCAACACGATCGTGGGCGGTTACGACTGGTGTTACTGCGGGCGGGTGAAGCAGACGCAGCAACCGTTTCCCACTGATACCTATTGCCATTGCTCCGCGGGATGGTATAAGTCCCTCTTCGAAGCCGCGTTCGATAAGCCGGTAAAGGTGAAACTCAAGCAGTCGATCATCCAAGGGGCAGATCTTTGTGAGTTTGAAATTGAGTTCAGATAGCGTTTCTATCCGCCGTTGATGTTTCTGTACGGTGCCCTGAATGACGAAGACGGGTTAGGGAGAGTTGAGTTGGGGTCGGGAGTAGTCCTGGTAGCTCATCTCGATTCCGGTCAACAGAACCTGTCATATAAGATGCCGAAAGATGGAACAGTCTGCGTGCATTTCAATGGATATATTGAGAAACTCGAATACATATTGCTCCGAGCGATCCTATTTGGTATCGCCCGGAAACAACGATTCGTTATGGATGATCAATGACCGATCGTGTCAGGAGAATGATCCAATGACTTTCAAATTCCGTTGGTTTTCGTCCATCGTTATCGTTCTAGCGGTTCTGGGATCGGCAAGTTCCCGGGCCGCCGAACAGGTTGCACCCGATTTTGCTCGTCCGAAACTTCATGTCGCGTACTTTATCCCCACGGACCGGACGCCCGAGCCGGACCGCGTCGCGCGACTGGATCGCGTGATGTCCGAGGTCCAGCGATTTTATCGCGAGGGGATGAAGCAAAACGGCTTTGGTCCGATGTCGTTCGAGCTGGACCGCGACGCGAAAGGGGCATTGAAGGTGTACGATGTTCACGGGCAAGAGCCCATGCATTCGTACGGCCGCGACGACAGCGAAAAGGTCCGCCGGGAAGTCAAGGCCTCCCTTGCTAAAGACGGCCTGAATATCGATCGCGAAACCGTCGTCATTTTCGAGTTGCTGCTCGAATGGCAGGGCGAGAAGGCCATCGAGGTCGGCCCGTATGTCGGCGGCGGCAGTTCTCACGGCGGCACGGCCTGGGTCTTCGACGACGCTAAGCTCGATCCGGCACTGCTGGCCTCCAAGGATCCCGGCGGCTGCTACGGCGGTCCGTGCTCGATCGGCCAGTTCAACACCCACTACATCGGCGGCGTTACACACGAACTGGGGCACGCGCTGGGTCTGCCGCACGATTGTCAGCGCGACAGCGAGCAGTCCCCCAAAGGTCACTCGCTGATGGGCTCCGGCAATCACACCTACGGCGAGCAGTTGCGGGGCGAGGGACCCGGCACATTTCTCTCGGCCGCATCCGCCCTGCCGTTGTCGGTGCATCCGCTGTTTACCGGCAAACGAAAAACGCCGGTGGAGCTGACCTGTGAAATCGCCGACCTTACGGCCCTGCCGGACAAGGGTAAGCTGACGCTTGCCGGGCGGTTGCAGGGCGGCCCGAAAGCCGTCGGCGTGGTGGCCTACAACGATGCGCAGGACATCGGCGACGATTACGATGCCCTGGGCTGGATCAGTCGGGTGGATGACGAAGGCCGGTTTCGGTTTGTCATCGAGGACCTGCGGCCGGTGGGCTATGAGCTGCGGCTGGTCGCCATCAGCGAAAGCGGCGACCGAAAAACTTTTTCCTATCGCTACACCGTGTCCTCCGACGGGCTGGCGGATATCGGGCCTCTGTTGGAATCGGAGCGGATGCAGAAGGCAATGGGGGCATTCCGGAGTCGCGATGCCAAGCATCTGGCCGAGATCGCCGCCGAGGCCAAGAAGCAGAATCCCGTCAACACCGGACTGGTTCGCAAGGTCGAGCAGTTGCTCAAGCTGTTGTCGCCGATCGAACTTCGTGCTGCGGCCGATTTGCCGGCGGAGGTCACGGCCGTTAAGATCGTGGACCTCAAGATGGAGGCGATGGAGGTCGGGTATGGCAATCCTTTGCGAAATCAGGTGAGGCCGGAAGAGGAATGCGGCGTCCTGCTGGAAGTCGGCGGGGTTTTTTTCGAATCCGGCCTGTATGCTCATGCCCCGGCGCGACACGCGGTATGGGTCAATCGCGGATGGAAGACTTTGGCCACTCAATTCGGCCTGCAGGACGGGCACGATGGCACGGTCGTTTTCGTCGTCAAGGGCGACGGCAAGGAGTTGTTTCGCTCGCGGACGATCCGCGACCACAAGGTTCGGCAGCGGTCGATTCCGATCGCGGAGGTTGACTTACTCGAGCTGATCGTGGAGAATGCGGGCGACGGAAACAGCGGGGACTGGGGCGTGTGGCTGGATCCGGAGCTGCGGCGATAATTGAACAATCGGAATTACGAATCGTTCGCTGAAACGAAACTTCTTTGGAAAGGTTGCTACTCATGAGAAACGGCATTCGATGTGCACTACTGGTCCTGGTCGTTGCGGGCTCAACCGCCCTTGCGGCGGATAACGCCAATCCCTTCATCGGCCGATGGGCCCTGACAATCCCGGGCGGCGGGGCCGGATGGCTTGGGGTGACGGACGAGGGAGGCGTTCTGACGGCCAGTATCCTCTGGGGCGGGGGAAGCGTGATGCCCACAAATAAAATTTTTGTCGATGGAGATTCGCTCAAAATCATCCGGCTCAACGACCTCGAACACAAGGACGCCTCCGGCAAGACCGTTCGCACGCAGGTCTTCGGCGAGATGATCATCGCCCAGGTCTCCGGCGACGACATGAAGCTTACGCAGATCGTCCCCAGCGACAATGGCAAGAGCACCCGCCGCGCCGACTTCACCGGCAAGCGGATTCCCGCCCTGCCGGCCAAGCCGGACCTGTCGAAGGTCAAGTTCGGCCAGCCGATCAAGTTGTTCAATGGGACCAACCTTGACGGCTGGAAGCTGACCGACGCCAACGCCAAGAGCGGCTGGTCGGTCGAGAACGGCGTGATGATCAACCGGCCGACGCAGGAGGAAGGCAAACCGCACATCAACTACGGCAACATCCGCACCGTGGCCGAGTTTGAGGACTTCAACATCAAGC
>PMBP01000442.1 GCA_003152975.1 Phycisphaerales bacterium
AATTCACTCGTTGCGATTTTGCGCAAAATAAGACGGGGACGGGCGGCAAAGGCGGTCTTTATAGTTATTCAAAGACATCAGGGGATGGCGGCGGTGGTGCGGGAATGTACAATCGAAATGCCTCACCTGCAATTGTGGATTGTACCTTCACAAAGAATATGACGGGTGAAGGGGGTATCAGTGGCGTATGGAGTGGAAGTGGAGGGGATGGCGGCGATGGCGCTGGAATCTGCAATGTCGATTCCTCTCCCATGCTCACACATTGCGCTTTTATAGAGAATCAAACTGGAAACGGCGGCACCGGACAAGAGGGCCAGTCTTTTCTAAATATGGGGGCGGGCTGTAGTGGAAACGGCGGCAATGGAGCAGGAATTAATAATGTCAACAGCTCTCCGATGATTACCCAATGCGTATTCCGTTCAAATAGAACGGGAAATGGGGGTTGGGCGGAATCGGGGGACTGGGGTGGAACCCAGGGTAACGATGGCGCCTCCGGGGGTTCTGGGGGATCAGGAGCGGCGATATGCAATGCCGGCGGCAGTCCGTTTGTGAGTGCCTGCCAATTCCTCGAAAATGCGACTGGAAAGGGAGCCAATGGTGGTGATGGAGGTGATGCAGCCTTAAATAATAGCGATGCCGGCAACGGAGGCAACGGTGGCTTGGGTGCTGGCATGTTCAATGTTTCCAATGCCGTAGTTACCATGATTGACTGTACATTCCTCAGGAATGTTGCTGGTGCCGCAGGTACAGGCGGAGACGGTGGCTGTGCAATAATTGGGTGTGGAAGTAACGGCCAATCGGGTGCCGTGGGTACATCTGGAATTTGTAATTCCCAAGCTTCGGCCACTGTAACAAACTGTACATTCTATGGCAATTCCGGTCCCGGCGTTATCCTGAGCTTTATGAGTAATCTCATCATACCAAATTGTATCCTGTGGGACATTGATCTACCGGAAGTTTTCAGTGCACCGAGTCCGCAGCTGACCTATAGCGATGTCAAGGGTGGAATGGGTCACAGTTGGTTCGGTACAGGATGTATCGACGCCGACCCCATGTTTGTTGATCCGGCGTCGGGCAATGTCCGCCTGCAGCCGGGTTCCCCCTGTATCGATGCGGGCAACAATAGCGCTATGCCCAGTGTTGNNTTGACGATGTATATACCCCGGATACCGGCTCAGGTTCCGCTCCGATTGTGGATATGGGTGCCTATGAATTCCTGCCCGCCGACATCGATGAAAACGGCTCGGTTGACCTTCGCGATTTCGCCGTCTTGGGTTTGCACTGGGCCCAGAGTTCCGGGTTTATTTTTCGGGATCCGTTCGAATCGGATTCGTCTGCCGCCTTTAAGTTTGAAAACTCCTATGGGAGCGGTGGCAGTTTCATGGTGTCCGACGGGAAGTTGAACATTACGACAGGCAATGACAGCACGGCTTCGGTTATGACGGTCGTTGCGGTGGATTTTGCCGTTGGAGATTCGCTGAGTGTGGATGTTCCGCCGGTTCCCGGGAGTCAGAGCGTATTCCTGATGGGTTCGACGACGGCTGGCCAGCCGAACGGAACCAGTTCTTTTGGATTTCGTTTCCGCAGAGATGGATCCTTGGACCGGTTGCATTTGTATCCCGGAGGGATTACCGCAAGCACGCCGGATCCATCGCGTGACAAGCCCGCCACCTTGAAAATAACGAGAACCTCGGAAACGGATTTTGCGTACTTCATTGCCATCGAAGGTGTCCAGACCCAGTTGGGTTCATTTACCCTTTCGCAACTGGCGGGGATTCATTCCTTGCATATCGGGGCCCAGGCGTGGGATCTGGCAAGTCATGTGTATTCCTTTGACAATCTTCAGGTCTCTCGGCTTGGTATATTGAGTCGATTGGACGGAGCGAATCTGAACGGCGACGATGCGATTGATTTGAACGACTTGTTGGAATTTGCTGAATGGTGGCTTGCAGGTCGATAGTATTCGAGAGGGAAGAAGTCTGCTTCCAAAGGAGTAGGGCCATCGTGTGGGTGCTGGTGTGCCCGAACGGGCTGGTTATTCCTGAGCGAATGAATGAGGGTGTTAACGGAACTGCTCAGGCGGACATGGGTGCCTACGAATTCAACTATATCGGGGAAGGCGACTTCAATCACACCTGCGGCGTGGATCTGGAGGATCTCCTTCTATTCGCCGAATCGTGGATGACGCACCCTGGCGACGCGAACTGGAATCGGATCCATGACATCAGTAACCCGACAGATCAGAGGATCGACCTTCGCGATTTTGCGGTCCTGGCCGAGAATTGGCACAAAATAGACTCCTATAGAATCTACAGGAACAATTTGGATTCCAATCCCGGATGGCGTATGGAAGGTCAGTGGGCATTTGGACAACCCACCGGTGGTGGCGGCGGCAGCATGGGCAATCCGGATCCGACTTCCGGAAATACCGGAGCGAATGTATATGGCGTAAACCTCAGCGGCGATTACACGGTTGCCTTGGGTGGACCGTATTCCCTGACTACCGGCCCAATCGATTGCCGCGGTTATCATGACCTGAAATTGGCATTCGCACGCTGGCTCAATACCGATGGACCCACCTATGTACTATGCACGGTGGATGTATCGAACGACGGGAATGCATGGACGACGATCTGGCAGAATGACGCGGTAGTGACGGATAGCCACTGGACTTCTGTGGAGTATGATGTAAGTTCGGTGGCCGACAATCAAGAAACGGTGTACTTCAGGTGGACCTGCAAGGTTGTTGACCGGGCCTATCCCTGCTCCGGTTGGAACATCGACGACATCGAATTATTTGGCAAACGCTGAGGGCCTGTTCGACCTGGCGGTCATCGCTGAAAACGGGCTCTTATGGCGTCCAAATCCATAACGGATTTGATCAGGACGGGTGTACGGGGTAGAAATCGAATTACAGTTCCGGCTTTTTTGCGGATTCTGTTGCGGGTTTGGTCTCTTTCGCCCCCGGCAGGGGGGCTGGCGGTTCCGTGGCCTTCTGCTGCAGTTTCTTGGCTTCCTCGATCAACTCGTCGCGATTCATCTCGACATAGGGCTTGAGCTCAAACGACCATTCGTACGAATCCACGATCCGCCCCGGCCACAGCAC
>PMBP01000519.1 GCA_003152975.1 Phycisphaerales bacterium
GGCAACTGGGGCGTGCATCATCTCGATATCGCTCAGTGGGGCAACAACACCGACCTGTCCGGCCCGAACGAAATCGAAGGAACGGGCGTTTTCCCCCAGGATATGCTCACCGACGATGCGACAAGCTGGCAGGTGGAAAACCGCTACGCCAACGGCGTGACTCTCGTCCACATGGACGACGCCACCAGCAAAAAGCACCCCCTTCAGGTTGAAGGTTACGGGCATGGGGTCCTGTTCCTCGGCGCCGAAGGATGGGTCCATGTCGATCGCGAGCGGATCACGGCCAATCCCAAGTCGCTGACCAAGGTGAAGATCGGGCCCAACGAGANNCCGCGCCGATCGACATCGCCGTCCGCTCGGACACACTGTGTAATCTCCAGCAGATCGCCATCAAACTCAAACGCAAGTTGCAGTGGGATCCGGCCAAGGTAACCTTTGTCAACGACGACCAGGCCAACCAAATGCTGGACCGGCCGATGCGGGCGCCGTGGCGGATATAATTCGATTCCCACAAAGAGGGTTTGCCCCCTTTTCGTTTGGATTCTGCAGTTGATCGTGGCGATAGCCGGAATTTTATGGTACGCTTCTATCCCAAGCGCGGGGAATCGCGATACGGAGCGATTCTCGTAACGAATTTTTCCTATTTTCAGAAGGTTATACGGATTATGAAAGAACCCTGCTGGCTGCTGGATTTCGCGACCAACACCTTTTCGCAGACCGGAGAAGATGGAATCATCGCCAAAGCCCTCGAACTGCTGCCCGACCGGAACCGCTGGGGCGTGGAGTTTGGCGCCTGGGACGGCCAATTCCTCAGCAATGTCCGCCGCCTGGTCGAACAGGACAACTATTCGGCCGTGATGATCGAAGCTGACCCTGTCAAATTCAAGGACCTGGTCGCCAACTACGCCGCCAACCCCCGGGTCAAGCCCCTCAACCGTTTCGTTGGATTCACCGATGCCGACTCCCTAGATACCCTCCTGTCACCGCTGGGCGTTCCGAAGGATCTGGATTTTCTGTCCATCGACATCGACGGCAATGATTTTCAGGTCTGGCAGGCGGTCAAGACTTACCGGCCCAAGCTGGTCTGTATCGAATTCAACCCGACGATCCCGACGGAGGTGGATTATGTCCAGCCCTCCGACCCCCGCGTCTGCCAGGGGTCCAGTTTAAAGGCGATGTGCCGCTTGGCCAAGGAAAAGGGGTACGAGTTGATCTCCGTCATCACATTCAACGCTTTCTTCGTGGACACCCGCTATTTCCCCCTCTTCGAGATCGCCGACAATCGCCCCGAAACCCTGCGGCGGGACCTGTCCCATATCACATGGTTTTTCAGCGGTTACGACGGCAGTGTCCATTTGGCTGGATCATTGATGCTGCCCTGGCACCGCCTCTACCTCGACAGCCGGCGGTTTCAGGTCCTGCCTCCGGGACTGCGCGACTACCCCGGTAACTATCGCCGCATCCAGCGGCGCATCCTCCGCCTGTTTCGCAAATTCCTGCTCTGGCGGGCCGGAAAGAAAACCGAAGACCGCCAATAATAGGTAGCCACATTCGGCTCTCGGACTTTCTCCCTTTTGGCAATAAGGGTCGGGCCCCTTTTCGGGATCGTCGTCTTGACCCCGGCCGGATGGGTGGTACAATTCTGTCGTGCCGGGCGGCAAGGATCGGATTGGCCGTCCCCAGTGGAAACAAGATTTGTCTGTCGGGAGATTGGACCATGAACATTGCCGAAGAGATCAGCAAACTGCAGGAGCTGCGGAACAAGGGCGCCTTGTCGGAAGAGGAGTTCGTCAAGGCCAAGGCCGCGATTATCAATCCACCGGCGGCCCCGACGGCTCCCGCGTACGCCCCTATGACCCCCGAGCGACAGGCCGAACAGGAACGACTCTGGGCCATGCTCATGCATTTCTCGCTGCTGCTCAGTTATGCCTTCATCGGCCTGGTCCTGGCGATCGTCATCTGGCAAGTCAAGAAGAAGGAATTGCCCGGCATCGACACCCACGGGAAAAATGTCGCCAACTGGATCCTCTCGGAATTAATCTATGGCGCCATCTCCGGCGTGTTGTGCACTATTTTGATTGGGGTTCCGATGTTGTTTGTTCTCATCGCCTTGGGCATCATCTTCCCGATCATCGGCGGCATCAAGGCCAACAACGGCCAGGTCTGGAAGTATCCGTTGACGATCACCTTTATTAAGTAATCGACGAAGGGTGCGATTGTCCCGGAATGCTGTTTAATTCTTATATCTTTCTGTTTGTCTTTCTGCCGATCACCTGGCTGGTGTTTTGGTCCGTCCATCGCTGGCGGTGGGTCGATGTGGCCGTGGGCCTTTTGCTGATCGCCTCGCTGATCTTCTACTCTTACTGGAATCCGCCGTTCGTTCTGCTGATGCTGGCGTCGATCTCGTTCAATTTCTTCTGGGGCCGGTGGATGGAATCGGCCCCCGCACCGTCCCGGCTGCGGTTCGGGATCGGCATCGCCNNTGTTCTGGGGTGTTGCGGCCAACCTCATGCTGTTGGGCTATTTCAAATATGCCAACTTCTTCATGGACAACGCCGCGGCCCTGACGGGCCTGACCCGGTCGCACTGGAATATCTATCTGCCGCTGGGCATCTCCTTTTTCACCTTCCAGCAGATCACCTACCTGGCCGACTGCCACAAGCGCATCGCCCCGGGCAATCGATTCACCGACTATGCCCTCTTTGTCACCTTTTTCCCGCACCTGATCGCCGGGCC
>PMBP01000406.1 GCA_003152975.1 Phycisphaerales bacterium
ATCCGTCAGACTTCAAGGCAAGGGAGTGACTGGCACCCATCGATATGGCAATATAATCATTCCCACCCGGCGATGTCGCGTGGTTGTAATCATTAACCCCCCAGCCGACAATGGAACCGTCTGACTTAATCGCAAGACTACTATTATAGTGGGCCGCGATTGCAATGAAATTGTTACCAGCAGGCGGCGTGGCCTGACCATCGCTATTGTTGCCCCATCCCACAATCGATCCGTCGGCTCTCAAGGCCAGCCCATGATAATGGCCGGATGCGAGGGCGACAAAATCGTTCCCTGCAGGAACATCCCCCAACATATATTCGCCACTTCCCCAATGAACGATCTGTCCCGTCCGTGCCAAACAAATCGGCCCCGCGCAGACCATCACCGCCAGAATCAAAAAATGAATGCCCCGAACACCCCGTCCCGATTTCGCCCTCATAGTAACCTCCACATCAACCATCTATCGCATCCCGGCCGATTCCCCATCCTTGCCGTGCCCCTTCCGGCCGTTAAAAAAGGAGCACCGCCATATTGTGCCCCACTGAGGCCCGGCAAGGCCCACGAGAGAACACGCAGGCAGTGCCCCCGATCGGGGCACTGGCACTCGTGCGATTCTCTCGTAACAAAACTTGCCGGTTTCAGTGAGAACGCCGAAAGTTCAGTGAACTATCGATATTCAATTGTCAATACTGATTGTATCCGATAAGATCGTATAAGTCAAGCAAATCCCATCGTTTTATGGGCTTATCCACCCATCCCCCGGCCGTGCCGTTTCCCGCCGGAGTAGGTCCCGGCCCAAGTGATCCCCGCGAATGTAAAAAATGCGCAAAAACCACCCCGTTGGCGCCAAAACCGCTTTTTTTGGAAATCCCCATAATGCCACTCCTTCCTTATTTGCCGAAAAAATCCTCTCCAAAGATTGTCCGACCCATTAGGCACAACATTATACCATAGTTTCCCCAAAACGCAAGCCCAAAATATTCAGCAATAGTCAATAGACAATGTTCAATAGTCAATTGGTTTAATCCATGTCATTCGTGAAACTTGTCCTGAGTTCATCCTGAGCCTGTCGAAGGGCAAAGTCGAAGGATCCGTGGATAAATATCTTCTTTACCTCTCCATGCACCGCGACATCCAAACACCGGACAGCTCCGCCATATCAAGCAGATCGACCCTTTCATCATCATTGAAATCCGCAGGACAATCGCAATTCGCCGACAACCACGCCGCGGCCATCGCCAGCAGATCCGGCAATCCCACAAAACAGGCCGGAACGATCTTGACGGCGATATCGCGACTGAAGTCCGGCAGTACGGCCGTAAGAATGCCGCCGGCGCTGTTGGCCTCGACGGAGTCGATCTTCCCCCCCGGTGGCCGCGTCGCGTAGCTATCGACAAAGTACCGCCCGTCGGCCAGACCGCGAACGGTGATTGTCTCGTTCTCGAACGGCGGATTGGCCGTCATTCCCAGTTGGCTGGCCGTGTCGAAAATCCACAACCATGCCCGGTTTGTGCCGATCATCCCGATCGAGTCGATCGGCCGGATGTTGTTCGGCACAAACTCGTACGAGCCGATTAAAAACCAGTCTTGGCCCGTGTTCTTGACCTGCACCTTATGCGCCCCGGCCGACAGCGGCACGGAAATATCGAAATTGACCGCCCCGCCGGTGTAGTTTGAAGCCAGGACCTGTTTGTCATCGACCAGTATTTTCAAACTGTTTGTGCCGTATGGCGAAACCTGCGCAACGCGAATGACAAAGGACCCCGCTTCGGGCATCGTCAGGTTAAAGGTCGGATCCGGCCGGACGGTCGAATGATAGGAGCCGTGCAACCACTGCGACAGCTTTTCCAGGCCCGGGAACCTTCCGTTGACCAGTGTAAATACCGTCTGTGTCGAAAGAGCCCCAAAGTCCGACAATCCCGGTGTGGCGCGGATCGCCTCGCTCCCCGAGACCACGCGGTCCGCCGTCCGAAGCGAAGGCACGGCCAGATCGTCGTTGCCGGCGTACACGGCCAGCGGGTAGAATTGGTTATAGATGTTGAGTTTGTCGATATAGTTATCCCACCACCACAGATGCGCCGAACTACGAAGATGAAACGCCGCCCAAATCCCGTTGTGCAGATCCAGCGCCTCGTAGATCTGCGTCCGGTACGGCTCGGCCAGCGATTCGGGCGCCCCTTCCGGGACATCGACGCTGCCCAGCGAGCCGATGCCGAACTCCCCGAAGACCACCGGCTTGTTGTACGAAGAGAGCTGGTACGCAAAATCCTCGAACTGCGAGATCGTCGGCCCCGAATACTTGTGAACCTGGATCAGGTCGATCGCGTTTTGCTTCCAGATGGGCTCAAAGCCCGACTGGTGGCAACTGGTGGTGATCAGGTGGTCAAAGGGATCGACCTGGCGGATATACTGCGACATGGTTTGGTGCCAATTGACCACGCTGGACTGAGATGAACTCCACCCGTTGGTGTACTGCACCTCGTTGAACAGCTCCCAGGCGAAGATCGACGGGCTGTAGCCCCAGCGGGAGACGATGTAACGATATTTGTTCTTCGCCAATTGGATGGCGCGGGCGTCGGTGAAAAATTTCTCCGGCGTATCCAGAAACCCCCCGTCGGCCGTGTTGGCCAGGTTGTACGGGTTGGCCGCCCAATCGGAATTGGTGGTCGTGCTGAACTGGCCGTGATGCTGCAGAACCAATTGAAAGGCGATGCCGTTTTGTTCGGCCAATTCGACCACGCCATCCAGCCGCTGGGCGATTTGCAAACTCAGTTTTCCGACGCCGCCGAAATAACTGGACGATATCTTCGAGGAGCCCTCCAACAATAGGCCGTTGTTACTGCCGTATGAGCACATCCACAGCCGCGACCAGTTCTCGCCGGCGTTGGCCATGAAGGAAAAATAGTGCTGCCAGCCCGCCAGGCCCCCCGCCATCCAGCAAACATTGTGGCCGATGTTGATGCGGGATTGCCCGTTGTCATACGCCAACAGCAGCGGATTGCGTTTATCGACGTGGATGAATCCCTTGCGGCCACTTTCGATGCAGTCGAAGGCCCCGGCGCTGGCCGAGGTCGTCGTTCCATCGATGTCGATAATCCGAATTGAATAAGTCCAGTGTCCGACCCGATCGGGCGCCAGCCGCGCCTTCCAGACGGCCGGGCCGGGATTGGAATACTTTTCGGGATTGGACCCGACAACCTGATACGGCACAAAATAAAACGCCGGAACCGTGATCGTCGAAAGGTCCGGTCGCGTGAAGATCACCGCCCCGTCGATGATCGCCGGGTCAAAGGGATCGCCGTAGGTCCGCGACAGCGAAAACGAAACCTCGAATTTTTCGTACCGGCCGACGCCGGCAGCGTTTTGCCCGACGCCGGAAATCTCCGTCGCCCGCACAACCGTCGCAAGGACGCATAACAGGCACACGACCGCCTGAATCACGATCTTTCGGAGGTGTAATAATGTCATAAGAATCTCTAACAGAATGATAGATCCTTCTTTGTCATTCCCGCGAAAGCGGGAATCCAGAAGATCTTGAAAGGACTGGATTCCTGCTTCCGCAGGAATGACGAATTACCAAGTTTNNCCCCCCGGGAAAAAACAGCCCCCGGCAAAATACCGGGGGCTGTTGAAAACAAAAACCTCAATCGCGGATTACTTTCCGCACGGCCCCGGAAGGCCGGTCACCGGATCCATGCACAGCAGCCAGTGGGCCGCCATGTCGGCAAACTGATCCAGCAGATAGCCGTTTGTGGGAGCCATCCACGCCGCCGTCAGGATCATCAGGTCGTCGAGGTTGACGGCACAGTCCTGATTCAAATCTCCGACCAGCGGGTAGAACACGCACGGATTGACCGTCGTGAACTGCCAGGTCGCGCCGCGGAAGGTCTGGCCGGGCAGATCGCTGTCAGTGTATTCCGCCAGCCAGTAGTAAGTGGTGTCCTTCACCAGGCCGGAAATCGTGGCCGACTGTCCGGTATCACCGGCAATCTTGGTCATGCCGTAATTGGGCTTGGTGAAATCGGGCTTGGCCGTTCCCAGATAAACCGTGCTCTTGATAATGCTCTTGACGCTGTTGGGGTCCACCCTCCAGCTCAGTTTGGTCAGATTGGCCGGGACCGTCGTCCAGGTTCCGGGTGCCGGATCATACGGGGCCAGCGGGGCCTTGATCGCCGGGAACTCGATNNAATCCGTTGATCTGCCACTTGTCGCCCCGGGCTCCGGTCCCGTCCACGCGGTAATGAATAATCATATCATAGGTTCCCGCCAGATTGGGCAGGTTGACATCCACGACGAACGAACCGCGGTCGACTCCGGTCCAGTTGGACCAGGCCAGACGGTTGCTGCTGGCGTTGGTGTCCATCCGGATTTCCGGAGCCGTGTTTTGGGCGGGATCGGTGGCCGTGGTACCGGGGATGATGGTGCCGTCCTCGCACTCCAGCCGCAGGGCTCGGTAGTACTCAATCACATCGACATTGATGCTGGCCGTCGAGACATTCGCCGACCCGTCCGTCACGCTCAGTGTCAGCGTGTGC
The DNA here is from genome assembly GCA_003152975.1 of Phycisphaerales bacterium. GTDB lineage: Bacteria > Planctomycetota > Phycisphaerae > Sedimentisphaerales > Anaerohalosphaeraceae > FEN-1350. Next base: position 4,536 of record PMBP01000406.1, read on the forward strand.
GCCCCGACCTTGGTGAACGCAAATTGCGGATTCAGCGCCGTCGTGTCGGCACAGATATCGCCGATGACCACGCCCGCCGGCCCGGAGGTCAGCGTCCACGCGTAGGTCAGACCCGGTTTGCCCAGATCGGTCACGGACGGCTTAATCCAGACCGGAACTGTCCGCCGAACCGTTTTGGTCGCATCCATCGTGATTACCGGCTTGGGATCCACGGTCGTGAACCACCAGACATAGCCGGGGAAGTGGACATTCGTATTGGGATCCACATTCGTGTTGCTATCGACGACCCAGTAATAGTTCTTGCCCCAGTCCAGAGTGACCGGAATGGAGCTGGCGGAGATATCCTTCTGGATGAGTGATAGTCCATAGTTCGGAAGGATCGCGTTGGGTTCCGTCGTGCCCAGATAGACGGTGCTCTTGGTATCCGAGGTGTACTTCGGATCGAAGACGCTGTGCTTGGTCCAAGACAAGGAGTTGTTGCCGACCAGGACCACTTCGTCCACCTTCGGCGACGGATTGGTGGCCGTCATATCATCGACATTCAATTCGAAGTAATCGTAGGAAATGCCGCCCCAACTGGTGCCGACGCTGATAGTGTTCAGACCCTTTATCAGGGTCACGGGAGTAGTATAGTCGGCATAAAGACTGTTGGTCCCTGGGAACGATACATCGCCGCCTGATCCGTTGATCCGGATCGGGTCGCTTCGGTTGCCGGCCCCATCAATGGCATAATGGGCCGTTAAATTATAGGCCCCCGCCGCCGGCGCCTTCACATCGAAGACAAATGAGCCGCGGTTGGTGCCGTTCCAGTTGGTCCAGACGATCTTGCCGCCGCTGGCCGCGCCGATGCTGCGGATTTCCGGCGCCGTGTCGCCGGAAATAATCGTGCTGAATTCGGCCTCGTATCGGGTGGACGGAACGCGCTGAATGGCGTCAAATGTCCAGACCGGACTGGTATAGACAGTCGCTCCGCCCGGCTCGGTGGCCTTCACTCCCCAGGCGTATTTTGTGCCGATGGCCAGCATCACATCTCCGTAATTGGTCAGTCCGGGAATACGCGTCGTCGCGGGGTTGGTGAATAGATTGGTGGCGTCGGTGCCGATGAACAACTCGGTCGTCAGGTCACTGCCGGCCACGCCATCGGCCACGCTGTGATTGGTCCAGTAAAGCCGGTTGCCGGTGGAGATCACGCCGGCTGTACCGCCATCTTTCGGATTGGGATCCGACGGCGAAAAATCGGCCACTCCGCCTTTGATCTTGATCGTGTAGGTTCCAGCGCCTCCGGTGAGTTGAACGCCCACCGCATCAACTTTTGTTGCATCCGTCAGGGGAACCGTGAGTACGACGGATTGTCCTGGATTCAACCAAGCGCCCATCGATTTCCAATCCCAATTTATGCATTGGGTGAATGCCTGGAGCCAATAGCCCGAGGTAGAAGGATTTTCAATTTCAATCTCGAAGGTCGATCCCCGAGCAGACTGGTCAGTACGGCCGAAGTTTTTTTGAATGAAATTGACGCCGTCGCTATTGACCTTGTTGACGACATACAACAGACCCGGATCTCCGGGAATGTCCGTGACAGAAGAAACCTGTGAGGTGTTCGCAGATAACCACTCGGCGTCTTTGAGGATGATGACGCCGAAGGCCGGGCCGGACAGGGCCGCGGCCGCCAGAAGGATTGAGAGTATTCCGATTCTTTTCATCATGGACTTCTCCTTACGAAAGTATGGAAGTATGCCCGCGCGGGCACATTTGGATCGAAGGAAACGACGGGGAAAAGGGCAAAATGACGGCACAAGAGGCGGAATCCTTACGGAACCGACCTGCATACGATTCTCGATGGCAATCGGACAGAAACTTCACACCCTGTACTCCGAATGGCCTGTTGATACCCTCATCACGATATATC
>PMBP01000396.1:0-9644 GCA_003152975.1 Phycisphaerales bacterium
AAAGGCGGGCGACAGGGACGGGGCAAACTGGTCATCCATAATTTTGCGGTCCTCGGCGGCCAGACGCGGCTTGGGGGCCATGCCCATGTCGGCGAGGAGTTGGACGGCCTGTTCGGCGGCCAAGAGGGAGGAGTCGATCATGACGGCCTGCAGCAGCAGTTGGATCGCGGCATCCTTATCGCCGGCGGCCACAGCGAGCTTGGCGAGGGTCAACGCGGCAATGGAATCCTGATTGGCCAAGTCCTTTACATAATCCCGAGCCAAATTCGGATCGGAACTCATCGAGAGGGTATATCCGAAAAGCGAACTGACCTGGGGGGCCTGCGGAAACAGCTCGTGGGCTTTGTTGGCCCAGGCGAGGGCCTTTTCGGGATGGGGATCGACGAAGGCATAGAACCAGGCCAGCATCGGGGGCGTGATCGAGGGGGAATTGGGATCCTTGACCAGAAGTTGCTCGATTTGCTTGTGGGTCTGATCGAGGATGGATCGGGCCTGATCCTGCAAGCCCAGATGACCGGCGGCTTTGGCGGCCAGACCTTCGATGGCCAGATCAAACCGGCCGGAACGACGAATGCGGTCGGCGATCTGCAGGCAAACCTCCCGGCCGGCGGGATCCTTGTAGTGGATCTTCATCAAGGTATCGTCCATGTTCGGACTTTGCCCGGATCCGTACTCGGCCAGGGCGGCGACATACTCGTACCCAGCCGCGGCCAGATCGTACAACCGCTGGGTTTCGGCAAATCGAGCAAACATTTCCGCGGCCAGGGGATCCATCGGATCGGCCTGAAGGGCCAGACGACGGAAACGAAGGACCGCCAGGATTTCATATCTTTCAAGAGCCGATTTGTATTGTTTTTCGTCCCCCTTCACGATTTCCCGCTTCTGCTGGACCAGTATCCTGTCGAGCTGGTTTTGCATATAGAAATAATACACTTCGGGATCCTTGAGGATCAGGGGAATGACGCCCAGTTGATAGGGATCGCTATCCAGGGCGGAAATCGCCAATTGTGCGATCCCCAAAAAACCGGCCTTTTCCCGAACGACGCCGGCGCCCTGGATCGTCAGGTCGGCCATCAACACCGGATTTCGGGTCTGGGTGATTTCGAGCAACTTGGTGATGAGTCGTTCGCGAAGATCCCGATCGATCACGGCGCCGGGTTTCATCAGGCGGGTAATGTATCTGCGAACCCACGAATCGGTATCCTGAAGGCGATCCATCTGATACCGCACGGCCCGCAGCGCAACTTCCATGTCAAGGTCCGGATCGGCGACATAGGCGTGGTAGGCCCATTGCACCGGACCACTCAAGTCCCGATCGGGGATGCTGGTCGCCACGCGGAGGAGATCTTCCTGCACCGCGATGCGCGGGTCCAGGGCCAGCGCGGCCCGGTACAGGATCCAGGCCTGGATGGTCTGGTCGGCCGAAGCGTCTGGGGCGCGATAACGGTCGTACGCCCATCGTGCAAAAAGGGCGGCGGCCTGCTGAGAGGACGGACCCGGGGGCAACCCTTCGGTCGGCGAAACGCCGGTCAGGGTCATCTCCGGTTGCGTTTTCGCGGCCATGGGCGCTACCGCGGGCGGCGACACTTCGGCCGGCTTGAGAGCCGGCGCGGAAGGGGCATTGGGCATCTGGACTGCGGCGATACCCCAAGCCCATCCCATCAACAACATCACGGCAATCCAAATCCTCTTTGACATCATCAGCATTCCATTCTTTGATCGGAGATGGTCCTTGTCTTTCCGGATTCGATTCCCTTTGGAATCCTCAGCGGCAGAATTATACCGGTCCCAGTGTCGTGCGTCAAATACCGTCATGGCCATAGAATCCGCTTCCGTGCGAATTTACTCGGCCTCAGCGGTCGATGTGGAGCGGCGGCGCCGCGAGACAATCAGAGCGAGCATGGGATTTTTCGTCAGCCACGCGGTCGCCAGATAGATCCCCCCCGCCGCACCGACGACCCCGGACAGGCGAATCAACTCCTGCATCCGGGATCCGGTCTTGAGAAAAACCTGCGTAACGGCCAGTACGGACAACCCGGCCACAATCATCAGGGCGGTCCCCAGGAGGGTTTTGAATATGGACGAAGCGAATCCTACCATGACTGCCCTGCCGTATTTCCTGGCCAGCACCATCAGCAAAATGGCGACCTGCAGGTATGAACTAATTGAGGTGGACAGGGCCAGGCCGCCGGACCCGAGCGGCCAGATCAAGATCAAATTCAGGCACAGGTTGACGACGACGGCGATGACGGCGGTGATGGCGGGCAATTTGGAATTCTGAAGGGAATAGAAGGTGCGGATGACGATCTGCTGGGCGAAAAAGCCGGTCAGGCCCAAAGCATAGAAACACAGAGTCCAGGCCGTCGCGGCAGTGTCGGCGGCTTCAAATCGGCCATGTTGGAAGACGACCGCCACCACCGGCCGAGCCACGAGAATCAGGCCGGCCGTGGCGGGAACAGCCACGAACAAGGCCGCCTGAAGACCCTTCGAGAGGGTCGCGCACAGAGCGGGAATATCTTTGCGGGCCGCATCGGCGCTAAGGACGGGAAAGATGGCCGTCGCCAGCGAGATGCCGAAGATGCCAAGCGGGAACTGGTATAGCCGCTGGGCAAAATAGAGATGCGAGGGAGCGCCGTAAGTGAGCGGATAGCCCTGGGCATTCATAAAGGACAGGGCGATGACATCGTCGATGAGGGTATTGATCTGGGTGGCGGTCAGACCCAGGACCATCGGCCCCATCAGCCACAAAACCTTTTTGAAGGACTCCGACCGCACATCCCAGGCGGGGAAAAGCCGAACGCCGTTGGCTCGAAGAGCGGGCATCTGGATCGCCAACTGCGCAACGCCGGCCAGCAGTACGCAGACGGCGATGAAGTAGATCTGGTTCTCGGGTTGGATTCCGCACACCGTACCGGTCACCACCAGACCGCCGATCAGGACCAGATTGAGCAGGATCGGCGCCGCGGNNAGCGCCAGCGTCGCCATCATCGACAGATTGAGCAGGATCGGCGCCGCGGCGGGCGTGGCGAAGTGCTTGTGAACATTCAAAACCCCGCCAAGGATCGCGGCCAGGCAAACCATGACCATATACGGAAGCATGATCGCCGTCAGGGCCAGCCCCAGCCGGGTGCCGGTCTTTTCGGCAATCGCGCCATAGAAAAACAGGATGACGATCTCGCCGATCAGCGTGGCCGCGGCCAGCACGACAAACACCACCGACAGGATCGTCGCCACGAGGCGATTGGCCCGCTGCGGATCCTGGTGGAGCTGTTCAGTATAGACAGGGATCAAGGAGGCCGAGGCCGCCCCTTCGCCAAAGAGCCGACGCGACAGATTTGGGACCTTGAAGCCGACCGTCCAGGCCGTCATCAGCCAGCCGGCGCCGAAGTAATAGGCAAAGGCCATGTCCCGCAGCATCCCGAAGACCCGGCTCAGGGCGGTGAGGGAGGCGATCTGTCGAAATCCGCGAATCATGCGACGAGGATCCTTGCCGTCTGAAAAAGAAAAGGGACTTCAAAATTGAAAGCCCCTTCAAAGGTTGCTGACGCTCCGGCAAAGCGAAGTCGCTCACTCATCCCGATCCTGCATGGCCACGGCCACGACGAGGGCATAGACCTTGTCGGCTCCGGCCTGACGCAAGACCGCGGCACATTCATTGAGGGTCGCATTGCTGGTGGTAATATCATCGACAATGCAGCATCGTTTGCCTGAAAATTTGTGCCCATGGCGAACGGCGAAGGCCCCGCGGACATTGCGTCTCCGCTGGGCGGGATCGAGCGACCACTGGGTGGGGGTATTGCGGATGCGGACCAGATCGGTATTGACGGTCGCAGACGGATGAACGAGACCTTTGGCCAGCATGCGGGACTGGTTGAACCCGCGAGAAAGGCGCCTTCGCCAGTGCAGGGGGACGGGCACAAACCAATCAATGAAGTCGGCAAAAGAGGCCGACTGCAGGGCGGCATTGAGGATTCGGACCAGGGGCTCGGCCAATTCGCCGCGATCCTGGAACTTCATCGACAAGATGATCTGCCGCAGCGAGCCGCCATAGACGCCGGCGCGGGCGATTCCGTCGAAGGATACCTGTCGGTCCTGGCAGTCGCCGCAACGATCGCCGATACGGCCGAAACGGCTGGCCTGCCTTCCGCAGTGCGGGCAGTAGTCGCCACCGCAGGCCGCCATCAGGTCCCGCCAGCAATCGTCGCACAGGAAGGTGTCGAGCTCATCCTTGCGGGTTCTGCAGCCCAGGCAGATCGTCGGCCAGAGGAGATGGTTGACACTCTCCAGCAGGCGCGAGAAACCCTTTTGGGCCCAGGCCCGGTTGATCGATCGTAACTGGGGAAGAAGGGTCATGCTCGTATCCGGGATTTTATTTCAGATCGAAGGGGCTGTTGTCGGCCGGATCGAACCAGCCCAGCGACATCGTCGTCGATTCGACGCCATAGACATTAACCGAATCCATCGGGGCCATCTGCCGGGCATCGACATGGCCGTCAACCCAGCCGATATTGACCCGGCCCTGGTGGCGGAAGTGCAGGGTCGGGGACATGTAGAAACCCGTCATGACCTGTCCGGCGACAACGCAGAACGGCGGCTCGGCAAACGAGTACTCCAGATAGGATCCATCCTGGCGGCTGATGGCACAGTCGGCAAACATCAGGGTCCGGCCGGACGAGCCGACCTCGGAGGAGCGGGTGGTCCGTTCGTAGGAGCGAGCGGGATCGGCGTCGCCTTCCCACAGGCGGCTGCCCAGATAGGTCATATTGTAGCCATAACCTCCGCAACCCTGTTCGAAGTTTTCCTCCCACAATCCGCCGCGGACAAACCGGATCCGCTCGGGGCACTCGTTGACGCGGCCGCTGTCGAGATAGGAGGCCAACGGGCCCCGGGTCGGATCAAACGGCAGGTCACTGCGTTCGCGAACACCATGCCATCGCACCAGGCCACCGGCCCGGTTCCACAGGTCTTTGGCGCCGGGCACAAAGAACCCGTCATTGTCAACCGTGTATGACAGGTTTGCGCAATTCAACTGGCGGAGGTTGGTGCGGCAGATGGCGCCCCGCGCCTGGCGGCGGGTGGCCTGCAGGGTCGGCGCCAGGATCGCCAGCAACACGGCCACCAGCGAAACGACGACGATCACTTCGACCAGAGTGAATCCGAGGGCTCGCGACCGTTTCATGATTACTCTCCGCTATCGGACGATTCGTTTCGCCAGTCCTCGACGGACAACCATTGCTCGGCGAATTGAATCCAATCTTCTATATCGATAATTCCATCTTTCGGATCGGCCAGATCACACCGGGCCAGGAAACCCGGCTGGCCGAACCGTTTGTGCCAGGACTGGGCGAACAAGCCGTAATCCTCCAGATCGACACGGCCATCCAAGTTGAGGTCGGCGCTATACCGTTGTTCGTTGAGAACCCCGACCGCCTCAAGATCGAATCCACCGGAGCCGAAGGTCAGCCAGGCGTCAAAGACCGGGTGAGCCGCTGCGTAGGGTTTGAAATGCGGCACCGTATTGGGGTCGTACGACGCCGGATCGGGAAAGCCATTGGCCTGATCGGCAAACGCACCGCTGCCGGGGATATCCACCAGCCGGACGAAGCGGATATCGTCCAGATCGACCCGCCCCTGGCGAACCAGAGGATGATCCCGCAGATCCTCCAGATCGAAGGGCGTCCCCGTGCAGACACTGTCGGCGTTGGGGTGCTTGCCGGCCAGATTATAGACATCCGTCACATCAATCGTGCCATAGGGTCCGACGCGGCCGGGCGTCAGGGAGACCGACGGAAACCGGGCAAAATCCATTCCGTTTGTCGAGACCTCGACGAAGGCCAGTTCGGCCATCATCCGCCCTTTGATCGAGCCGCCGGGGGTACTGACCAGCGAGAGGATGGCGTTTTCAAACACGGCAAAATCATACCCCCTGCCGTTGCGGATGGGGCCGGGAACAGACGGCCTGTTCGGGTCGCCGAAGGAAAGGGTGATCCTCCCCGGCGGAATTCCCGCAGCGAGTTCGGCTTCGTCGAGATCGCCGAGACTGACGATGTCGAAAATATTCCCGGTCGCCGGACCGAGGGCGTGGTTGGGATTAGTCCAAAAGGCGTCCGGAGTCTCGTTCGGCAGGTAATCATGGAACCCCGTGGCCCAGCCGCGAAAGAGCGGATGGATCCGGATCGAATTGGGATCCGGGTGGCGGGCAAAAGCGGTCGAACCCGGCGGCGGCGCCGGGTGCAGAAAGCCATCCACCCATCCGGACACACCCGGCTCGGTGTAGGGCCCGGCCAAGACGGCCGAACCGGAGACCAGCAAAATGATCACCCACGGTTTCATTTTAGTTTGACCGTCTCCGCAGCAGACAGAAACCCGCGCCGACCAGCAGCAGGGTCGCCGGCTCGGGGATGATGGTATCGATGACGAAATAGGCCGGCGTGTTCATTCCCCACGGTGCGACATCGGACGATGCCAGAGAAAATTCCAGCGACGAGACCACGCCGAGGGCCGACAGATCCACGAATCGCCAATCGGTCAGGATCGACTGACGGCCGTCGCGGAAGTCGGCCAGGTAGGTGGTTTGGCTGCCCGTGGCTTGCCCGGCGGAATCCCTGCCGGTGATCGTCAGAGAAAACCAGTCGCCGGCGGAAAAGGGCTCGACGCCAAACGACGCATCGCCGTCGCGGAGGACCGACGCCGCATAAAGGTCATTGGAGACATACAATCCAGATATAGCCATCGGGCTCGACAAAGCGATCATGGGCAACGACGAAAAGCCCAGGTATCCGACGGCATAGTTGCCGCCGCTGTGGGCCGATCCGCCGGCGGCGGTGTATTGCCCGGCGAATCCGGTCAGCACCGTGTCCGTCCGGTTGGAATATGCGAATCCCTCCCATGAGGTGACCCCGCCGCCCCAGTCGGTGAAGGCGTTACCCAGCCGGGCCGAGCCGCTGGTAAAACCGCCGCTGCCGTCAGAGCCGTTCCAGTACGACTCAGGGGCCAGGGTCAGGTCCTCGAAATCCGCGACCGGAGCAAGGCCCGCCCCGGCGACTCCGACGCACGCCCATAAACTGGCCATCACAATGACCCCTTTCATTTCGCTTTTCATTTCGTACCCTTTCATCGTTTTCCTCCGCAGACAATAAAAAAACCGCCGTTCTCGCGCGGAGAACGACGGTTATAGGTCATCAGCCAAACACTGGGTATCGAAGGCCGTGCGCACCGTTTGTCCCTGACGCGAGAACAATTCTGTGCCGACGATCTCAGGCAGGTTTTCTGGCTTGTATCCTTCCCGACGGCTCCCTTCCCATCCGATTCTCGGACAGTGGGACGACTGCCATCGGGACCGGCGAATGGCAAAACCCACTCGCACTGGATACTTACAGCGGCGCGACCGCTACGGATTTTCACCGTATTCCCGTTTTGATCCCGGGCCGAACGGCCCCGGACCTGACATCGCATGCAATCCGTTTTCAAAGAACTCCAACTCTATCTATCAGACCGCCGGCGGGCGGGCAACAGAAATTTTTCAAAAAATTTGTTCCGCCGATTCCCCTTGCAGCGGAATCCCGATATAATCGGGGCGGTTCGACAATCGGAGAGACAGCATGAAGCTGGTATCGTACATCCTGGAGCCGCGGATTTCCTGCGGCCTGGTCACGGATCGGGGCATCATCGATATTCCCTCGCAGAGCAACGGCGCCATGCGGCCACACAGCGTCAAGGAAATCCTGATCCGCGGCCCGGAATGTTTCAAGCAGGTCGCCGAGCTAGCAAAAAAGGCCACCCAATTTCTCGATCCGGCCCAACTGAAATTCACAGCCCCGGTGCCCCGCCCGGGCAAACTCTTGGGTTTGGCGGGCAACTTCAGCGACCACATCAAGGAGGCCGGGCGGTCTCTGGGCCTGACCGACAGCCCCGCCAAAACCACCGTGCCGCGGCCGTTCCTGATGCCCTCGACGGCCGCGACGGGACACCGTTCGACCCTCCCCTGGCCGGCGTACAGCGAACAGGTCGATTACGAGATCGAGCTGGGCGTGATGATCGGCCGACATGCCCACTGCGTGCCGCCAGAAAAGGCCCGCGAGTGCATCGCCGGGTACCTGATCGCCAACGATGTCTCCGCCCGCAGCGTCACCTTTTCGGCGGGCCGGGCCAAGCGGCCGTGGGATGAATTCTACGACTGGCTCGGCGGCAAATGGTCGGACGGTTTTCTCCCGCTGGGGCCCTGGCTGGTCACCGTCGACGAGATTCCCGACCCGCAGAACCTCCAAATGGAACTGAAAGTCAATGGGGAAACCCGTCAGAAGGCCAACACTTCGCAGATGATTTTCTCCATCGATCAGATTGTCTCGTTCGTCAGTCACCTGATGACGCTGGAACCGGGCGACATCATCGCCACGGGGACTCCGGCGGGCGTGGGGATGGCGACGGGCCGATTCCTGCAGCCCGGCGACACGATCGAATGCACCATCGAAAAAATCGGCACCCTGACCAACACCCTGGGCCCGCGTCCGTCGAGCTTCTATCGACCCCTGCTCGGATCGGAAACCGCCTAAAGCCCCTCGGCGGCGGCGGATGAACATAGTTCCAGGCCGAACGCGTTCGGCCGTAATCTTGTTTGGGAGTGGGAAGGACCATGCAGCCGAATCCTATAGGTGAAGTACACAAGCTGGATCATCTGAAAAACGAAAAGCCCGCCGACGATCACGGCAGTTGTACCGACTGCCGCTGGTGGCATGTGGTGGACGACCAATCCCTGCCCTTCGGCGACAACGCCCGGCATTGCGGCAAGCGGCCCGGCCGCGCTGTCGGCGAGTGCCGGGTCAGGGAACCTCAACTGGCCTGCTACTCCGAAGAGGGCAAACAGTGCTTCGAGGGGATCTGGCCGATCACCTACGATGTGGACTGGTGCGGCAAGTTCCAGGCGGAAAAGGGCAAGGGCGGCCTGGCCGGAATGATGAAGATCTAACCCGGATATTTCACACGAGTTTGGTTTTGGGCGGCCCTTTTGCCCCGCTGCGGCGTTCTCGGTCAAAAATGTCCTCAGCGTATTTTCAAATACGCCTGGCGGTCCTTTTTGGCCTGCGGCCTTGCATCGGGCCAAAATTTCACGCCCAAAACAGTCCGTAATCGGAGAATATCCTCATTCATTTCGTAAGACCCGGTTGGAACAGAAGTGATGACTATAGCGTCAAAACCCTGTGAAATAACCGGGCTGACCGACCGTCATCGCCGCGGTTACCCCATCTTGTGGTCGAGAAAGCCCTCGAGCTTTCGCGCCCGCACGGGGTGCTGGAGCTTGCGNNGCCGTAGCGCAGCTTGATGATCTCTCGCTCGCGGTAAGTCAGGGTGTTGAGGACATCGTCGATCCGCTCCTTGAGCATTTCCTGCGTGGCCGACTGCACGGGCGATTCGACGCTTTCATCCTCGATAAAGTCGCCAAAGTAGCTGTCTTCGCTCTCGCCGATGGGCCGGTCGAGACTGAACGGGTGTTTGGAGATTTTCATCACCCGCCGCGCCTCGATGACGCTCATCTGGGCCTGGTGAGCGATCTCCTCGATCGTCGCCTCGCGGCCGAGTTCCTGGTGCAGGTTCTTGCTGATCGTCCGCAGCTTGCTCATTGTCTCGATCATGTGCACCGGAATCCG
>PMBP01000396.1:9683-13699 GCA_003152975.1 Phycisphaerales bacterium
TACTTCTTGGCGATCGAGACCACCAGACGCAGGTTGCCGCCGGACAGGTCTCGCTTGGCCTGCTCGTATTGCTTGTACACCGACTCGACCGACCGCAGCCGCTTGTCGATCTGCCGCGGGGTTTCCATGATGAGATCCTGCAAGCCCTTGAGTTCCTGCTTCATCGCGGCGACATCCTCTTCCCCGTATTCCCGGTTGGGTCCGACCTCGATGACCTGTTCGAGCTGGCGCATCTTCTGGCGGATGCCCTGCAGTTTTTTCATCATCGGCTGGATGCGGCTGGTCCGCAGACTCAGCTCTTCGAGCATCGTGGCCACCTTGCGGCGGTTGCGGCGGACCTGTCGGATGTCCTTCTTGGCCTCGTCGATGCTCTTGGCGTGGATCGACCGCTGGAACATCGTCGCGTTGCGGTCCAGCAGCTTGGTGACGGTATGCAGGTTCAGCGGCATGCGGCTCTTGACCACGGTCCGGACGAGGTTTTCCGTGGTGCTCATCTTCATCGTCCGGTCGAACGGCAGGGTCCCGTCGCAGACCTGCTGGAGGATCTCCACGGCGTTGCGGGCCGAGTAATCGTTTTCCAGCACCCGCCGCCGGAACGCCAGCCGCGCCAGTTCGATCTTCTTGGCCAGGGAGATCTCTTCCTCGCGCGACAGCAGCGGAATCTCGCCCATCTGGGTCAGGTACATCCGCACCGGATCGTCAATCCGCCGGCCTTCGCTTTCGCCGACGACCCGCTCGAGTTCTTCGTCTTCCTTGACGGCCAGCTCATCTTCCTCGACGCCGACGGCCTCGGTGTCGGTGAAGTCCTCTTCGCTGACCTTCAGCGCGTCGCCTTCGTCGTGGATCTGCACGCCCAGTTCGTCGAGCGTCATCAGCAGACTGTCCAGACGGGCCGGGGTAATCGCCTCGTCCGGCAACTGGTCGTTGATCTGTTCGTAGGTCAGAAAACCGTTTTTCTTGCCAGTCTCGATAATGATCCGAATCTTGGCTTCGATCTCATCGACGGGCTTGCCCGGGGCCGATGCGACGGCGTCCGGAACCGATTCGGAGGTTTTGCGGCGGCTCTTTTTGTCTGCGACCGAGGGTTTTCCCGATTCGCCCGTTTCGGGCGAGGTCTTGATTTTGACTGCTTCCACCTGATGGGTCCTTGCAATGTTCATGGGTGTCTTCTTGGGGGTTTTGGATCCGGCGGCGGGGGCTTTGCCTGCATCGGGCTTGCCGGGGCGAACGGTCTTGGCGGCGGAAGCGGACGGTTTGCCGGCCGGCCGGGAAGGCCGGGTCGCGGAACGCGCCTTGTTTCGCTTGTCAGTCATAGCTGCCCTTTCGCTAAACGAGCCATTACCGAGGCAACAGCCCCGGATTCCTCACATTCGTTTTACTCAGCATCTCGCTGATCGTTCGCAATTGCTGCGTATCCTCGTCCGTGAGGGTGGCGCCAATCCGCCGACGCTGTTGGGCCTGATCCAGGACCTCCAGCGTCTTGACCGCATCGTCGAGCCGGTCCGCAAAGCGCTGCTTGGCCCGCCCGATTTCCGCCAAATCCACCAGGGCCGCCGCCGAGGCCGTATCCTCGATCTCGGTGAGCAGGCCCGCTTCCGTCACTTCCCGCCCTTCCCGCAAACGGCTCCACAGCACCTCGGCAATCGGCCGGTACGCCGGATCCGTAAACAGGTCCAATCCAATCCGTTCTCGAACCGAGTCATACAACTTCGGCTCGTTGAGCAACACGCTCAAAATTTCCGCCTGGGCTTTGACACGGATATCCGTGCCGGGCCCCAGACTGACCACCTGCTGGTTGGCCTGGGCAAAGCCGGCGTTCTTTTCCATGCGGCCGAACAACCGGGCGATTTCCTCGCGGGCATAATATTCCTTCATGCCCGTCAGGTTGGCCAGCTTGTTGCCGATCCATCCTTTGGCGACCGGATCCAACTGGAAGGTCCGGGCCGCCAGGGCCACCGACCGCAGATACTCTTCGACCGCGACCCGATGTTCCACCTGCGTTCCCTTGCCGGCCAGCTCGTCCTGCAGCCGTTTCCACTTATAATCCATCACATCAACGGCATTGTCGATGATATGGCGAAAGGCATCGGCCCCGGCCGCCAACAGATAATCGCACGGATCCTTGCCCTCGGTCACAAACGCCAGTTGAATGTCGATCTTTTGCGACAGGCACACTTCCATCGCCCGATTGGCCGCCTCGCGGCCGGCGATGTCGCTGTCGAACACCAGCACGATCCGTTTGGCATACCGCCGCAGCAACTTGGCGTGGCCTTCGGTAAAACTCGTGCCCAGCGTGGCCACCACATTGCGGCAGCCGAACTGGTGGCACATGATTACATCCGTATAGCCCTCGACGACCACGGCCGTCCCGCAAGAACCGATTTCCTGGCGGGCCTGATCGAGCCCATACATACATTGACTCTTGTCGAACAGCGGTGTGGCGGGCGAATTCATATATTTCGCAGGATCGTCGCCCAGCGTTCGTCCGCCAAAGGCGATAACTCGACCTGTCACATCCACGATCGGAAACATCAGCCGATTCCGAAACTTGTCGTAGCAACGGCCTTCCTGCGAGGCCACGGCTAATCCCGCGGCGACGAGCATCTTCTCGCCGATCTTTTTCCCGGCCGAGGCAGCTAGCGTATCCCAGCCGTCCAGCGCGTATCCAAGTCCCCACCGCTGGACCGACTCGGCGTTGATCTGCCGTTTGTCGATATACTCGCGGGCAACCCTGCCCTTTTGCGGGTCGTTGAGGTTGGCCACAAACCATTTCTGGACCGCGGTATTGATCCGGGCCAGATCGCGAGGGTCAACCTCGTCAACCGTCCCGTCGTTTCGCCGCCGTTCCTGAGTTTCGAAGGGAATCCCGGCCCGCTCGGCCAGCCGCTGGATCGCCTGCGGAAATGACAGGTTCTCCCGCAACTGGATAAACTTGAAGACATCCCCCCCGGCCCCGCAGGCAAAACACTTGAAGATCTGCTTGGACGGGCTGACATACATGCTCGGACGGTGGTCCGTATGAAACGGACACAATCCCACAAAGTCCCGGCCCTTCCGCTGAAGGCCGAGATGTTCGGAGATCACCTCGATAATATCGCTGGCCTGCTGAATTCGGCTGACCAGATTCTGATCAAACTTACCTGTCATTCTGCTCCGTCGTGAACGCGATCCGGTCGGCCCGTCTATTTGGCGACAATCCCTTCTGCCACAATGGCCAAGACCACAAGCCCCTTCATATCACCGGGAAACCTGGCTTGTCTTGCCTCCGCGGCCCCATCAGCCGGCCAAAATGGATACTAAAGTATAGTCCGAAAAGGCAAAAAGTCAAGATACCCCCCATAAATGCCCGTTTCAATAGAAATTACGATGCTTTTCTATTGCTTGGACATTTAGCCGAATAAGACTTGCGTTACTCGGAGCAGAGGGCTTCGAGGTCGGAAATCGTGACTTGCTGTATGGAATTGACGACCCGCTCGGCGTGGGAGGCCAACTGCTCGGCCGGATAGGNNGATAACCACACACCGGCCTGCCTGAAGGGGACGACCCAGTTTGTCCCTGAGCCGCTGAAGGGTCAGCAAAAATCCCTGCGGATCCGGCTTGCCCTTGGCCACATCGTTGGCTGAGACGACAACATCGAAGGCCGCCTGCAACTCGCTGCCGTCGAGGATCATTTCGATATCGTTCCGCAACGCGCCGGAGCAAATCCCCAGGGGGATCCGGTACAAACGGAGCATCCGGACAAACTCCGTCACGCCGGGGATGAGGGGTTTGTCCCGGCGGATGAGTTCTGCAAAGCGTTTTGACTTGAGGTCCAGCATCCGCCGGCGGGTGGTCTCGTCGAAGGGGACATGGAAATCTTTCGACAATACCTCCAGTGTATCGACATCCGTATAGCCGAGATAATCGCGGTAATAAAGCTCCTCCGTCAGCGGAACGCCGAACGAAGGCAGAACCTCCAGGAAGGCCCGACAATGAATGGGTTCGGAGTCGGCGATCACCCCGTCAAAATCAAAGAT
>PMBP01000208.1 GCA_003152975.1 Phycisphaerales bacterium
TGATACAGACAACTCGGGGTACATCGATGGTTTATCTGTTGATGCAACTGGAATCGAACTGAATGTCTGAAACGCCCTCCATTTGCTTTGTGGCGTCCATCCCGATGGCCCTCTGGAGTTTCTATCGACTCCTGATCGCCCGGCTCCTCCGGGACGGACACCCGGTTTTCATTATTTCTTCGGATATCCATCCGCTGGAGGAGTTTGAACGCATGGGCTGTACGGTCCTGCCCGTGCCGATCACCCGAATCATTTCCCCATGGCGAGATCTTTTGTCGGCCATCCAAATCTTCCGGCATCTCCGGCGGATCAAGCCGTCGATCGTTCATGCTCACACCCCCAAAGGGGGGCTGCTGGCCATGATCGGGGCCGCGATGGCCCCGGTCCGGTGCCGCCTCTATACCTGTCATGGTCTGGCCGGCGAAACAGAAACCGGATTCAAATGGATCCTGTTAACCCTGGCCGAACGGTTGACCTGTGCGCTCGCCCATCGGGTTCTGGTGGTCAGCCCCAGTCTGTTGCGGAAAATGGACGACCACCATATCGGCTCCGACGCCAAAAAGCTGATCCTGGGAGAGGGCTCCGCCTGCGGCATTGACACAACGCGGTTCAATCGAACTCCGGAGTTGATTGCCCAAGCCCGGCAAATCCGCCAGTCACTGAAGATCCCGGACGATGCGATCGTGATCGGATTCATCGGCCGACTGGTGCCGGACAAGGGAATCCATCTTCTCGTGCAGGCGTTTACCGAGTTGTACCGGGAGAACGACCGCATCCGCCTCCTGGCCATCGGCGACCTGGAGCCGCATCGGGGAACGCTTTCCGACGAAACCAATCGACTTTTGACCGAACATGCCGGTATTCGGCGGATCGGTTTTACGCATGGTATCGAGCGGTATTACGCCTGTATGGACTTGCTGGCCCTGCCCACGCGCCGGGAGGGTTTCCCCTATGTCCTCCTGGAGGCCGGAGCGATGCGGATCCCCGTGGTCGCCACGGCGGTCACCGGCTGCGTCGATGCGATTGAGGACCAGGTCACCGGCTTGCTGGTCGATCCGCACAAGCCCGAGCAACTGGTTGACGCCCTGTCGGGGTTGATCCGGGATCCGGCACGGCGAAACGAAATGGGGCGACAGGGACGACTCCGGGTGGAACAGGGTTTTGCCGGCGAACGCCTGATCGCCGAACACCTGAAACTCTATGAGCGGCTTCTAATGAAGGCCTGATACCATGCGACCCAAGATTTGCATCGTCACCACTGTTTCGCTATCCATCAAACTGTTTTACCCGGACCAGATCCGGGCCTTGCAGAATGCGGGTTTTGATGTGACGGTCCTTTGCGCCTCCGATCCCGAATTGTCCGCGCTGTTGCCGGAGGGAGTGCGATATCTGAGCGTTGATTTTACCCGTTCCATGAATCCCTGGAAGGACCTCAAATGCCTGCTGCAACTCTGGGGTATCTTTCGGCGGGAGCGATTCGCCATCCTCCAGTACAGCACCCCCAAGGCGTCGCTGCTCGGGGCGATCGCCGCATGGCTGGCTCGTTGTCCCATCCGGATTTACATTCTGTGGGGGTTGTATTACATCGGCGCGGCCGGATTCAATCGCTGGTTGCTCAAGACCTTCGAAAAAATCATCTGCCGGATCAGCACCCACATTGTGCCGATCTCGCACGACATGATCGGTTTCCTGGAATCCGAGGGATTGGCCCAACGACGGAAATGCCAGGTCATGATGCAGGGCAGCGCCTGCGGGATCGACCTGGATCATGTGGATCCGCAGAAGTGGAGTTCACAGCGTTACAAAGTCCGGGATCAATATCAAATCCCCAAAGACGCCGTCGTGATCGGAACGGTGGCGCGGCTCACCGGCGACAAGGGCATCAACGAACTGGTGCAGGCCTTCGATACGATTAGCCAAACATCCTCCAACGCCTACCTGGTGTTGGTCGGGGATNNGCAGGAACTCAAAGACCGTCTCCAGCCCGCGACCGAACACATCATCGCCCACAACGCGAGAATCCGGGCGGTCGGCTGGCAGAACAATCCGCTTCCGTTTTATGCCGCCATGGATATCTTTTGTCTGCCCACCTACCGGGAGGGATTCGGCGAGGTCAACCTCGAGGCCCAGGCGATGGAACTGCCCGTTGTGTCCACCGACACGATTGGGCCCCGTGAATCGGTCCAGAACGGCACGACCGGCTTTCTCGTCGAGGTCCGGAATTCGGAGGCGATTCTGAAGCCCCTGCAAACGCTGATCGCCGAACCGGATCTTCGAATCCGGATGGGCAAGGCCGGAAGACAGAGGGTCCGGGATCAATTTGACCGCAAAGATATGGTCCGGGCCGTCATCGAGCACAGGCAATCCCTGATACGGGCAGCCCCATGCACACAATCGAATTCCTGAATCCGAACTATTCATTTCAAGTCGCGGCTCTCCATATCCAGGGCATCCCGACGGGATTCATCAGTTCGCTGGGGCCGGGATTCGTGGCGGCCTTGTACGACGCGATCGCCGAAGAGCCGAGCAGTTTCGGCTTTGCCGCGGTGGAAGACGACCGCGTGTTGGGGTTTGTCGCGTTTACGACGAATCTGTCGAAACTGTATCGCTATGTGGCGTTGAAAAAGGGGCTGAAGTTTGCGATGGTTTTGATCCGCCGGATGTGTTCTCTCCAGGCGTTGAAAAAAGTATGGGACAATGTGCTGTATCCGGCGAAAATGAAAAAGATGGATTTGCCCGACGCCGAATTGCTCTCCATCGCCGTGGCCCCGGAAGGCCGAGGGAAAGGCATCGCCCAACAGCTCGTGGATGCCGGCATGGAGGAATGTCGAAAACGCCGGATCGAGAAAGTCAAGGTCCTGGTGGCCGACTTCAATGAACCCGCCAACAAGCTCTATCAAAAAACGGGATTTCAACGCGTCTGCCAGGTTACCAGCCATGGGGTTTTGAGCAATATCTACACAATCTCGCCAACAGATCATCCCCGCCACCCGTAAAGTTCCCTCCTGCCTGGCGCGGGGATTCCAATGCCCGCCGTTCCGCTGATTTCATCACCCACTTTATCCCAACCCTACTGCACCGAAGCGGCCGCAGGCCCGGATATCCGGATCGGAATCCGACCGGGGCCGGGGTACGCCATCCGAATCGACAACGATGCCCTGGCTCGGTCTGGGAATGGTCCTGATCTGGCGGAGGCGCCGGATCAATAGCTGATGTAATCGGCGCCTTTGGAGTCGGCGCCGGCGTGGTCGAGACGGATGTTTTTGGTCCTGGGCTGGTAGATCCATCCGGATGCGTCGGTGGCTGCGGCGGGAAACGGGGTGCCGTTGGCCAGGACCTGGATAGTGGAAAGGCCGTTGAAAGAGTTTTCCGGGATTTGGTTGATAAGATGACCGTCCACAAGCTGGGCGATCAGCGTGGCCTCATCCGGGGCAGCCGTGGGATTATTGCCGGGATAGCCGGGGGGGATACCGTTATGCTGGAAGGCGTAGAGTTCAATGGCCTTACGGAGGATGCGGAGATTGTCGCGGACGGTGGACTGGCGGGCTTCGGTGGTGCTGTCCTGGAACGCGGGCAAGACGATCGCCGCCAGGATGCCGATGATCGCCATGACGATCATCATCTCCACCAGAGAAAAGGCACCCGCGATTTTCAATTTTGATTTTCAATTTCCAATTTGGATCATCTGGAATATTCTATTGGCGCAGTCCATTGTTGACAATATCGGCAAAAACAGCGGACAACTTCGGGGCAGGATTTGATTATCGGACGATGCGGACCGTACATTCCGGGATGGCGTCGAGAAAAAGCCGGCCATAGGGGCGGCTGACGATGCGGGAATCGAGGACGACGACGATGCCGCGATCGGATTTTTTACGGATCAGGCGTCCGAAACCCTGCTTGAACTTGATGACGGCCGTGGGGAGCTGGAAGGTGGAGAAGGGATTTTCGCCCGACTGGCGAAGGAACTCGATCTTGCCCTGGATCAACGGGTGCGACGGCACGGCAAACGGCAGCCGCACGATGATGACATTGGTCAGGGCGTCGCCGGGGACATCCACGCCCTGCCAGAAGCTGTCGGTGCCGAACAGCACGCTGCGCAGATCGCTTTTGAACCGATCAAGAAGGACGGAGCGGTCGATGCCCTGGCCCTGACAGAGCAGATCGATTTTCTGGTCAGCAAAGAAGGGGGTAAGCTTTTCGGCGATACGGCCGAGCATGGCATAGCTGGTGAACAGGACGAAGGCGTGGCCGTCGGTGAGCCGCAGATATTTTTCGATCGCGGCGACGGCGGCTTGTTCGAATTCCTTTGATTCCGGATTTGGTAAAGCAGCTTCAAGGTACAGCGTGACCTGCGAGCGGTAATCGAAGGGCGAGCCGAGCTGGAGGGCCTTGAACGATTCCAGACCCACGCGGCCGGCGAAGAAGGCAAAGGCCTCATGGGTGTTGCCGCCGGCCGACAGCGTGGCGCTGGTGCAGACGACCGAGCCAACCTCGTCGAACAGGGCTTTCTTGAGCAGCGGGGCGACATTCACCGGGGCCGAACGCAGGGCCACCCGCCGCCCGGCCTGGCCGGTGACCTCGACCCAATAGACATGGCCCGATTCCGGCTGTGTGAGAAAATCTTTGAGTTGGCTTTCCAGTTCATGCAGTCGATCGATGTAGCGCGTGAATTCGAGTTGGTCGTCTTCATCGGGCAGCGACTTCTGGATGTGGGTCAGGGCCAGCCGCAGGTCGCGGACCGGCTCGGTAAGATTATCCTGGGCAAAGCCCGGCGGACAGCGGCCGTTGGATTCCTTTTCGGCGTGCGCGTACCAGGCCTGGACCTGGGCAAAGAAGGCCT
Organism: Phycisphaerales bacterium; assembly: GCA_003152975.1. GTDB lineage: Bacteria > Planctomycetota > Phycisphaerae > Sedimentisphaerales > Anaerohalosphaeraceae > FEN-1350. The sequence continues at coordinate 4,844 of PMBP01000208.1, forward strand.
TGGCGGCCTGTTCGAGCCCCGCGACGGCGGGACGGGCCTCGGCCGAGTCTATGTTGGCCAGAAGACCCTTGCGAGTTCGGCGGTTGTAAAGCCGGCCCAGCAGATGCGTGAACGAAAAATTGGAAATGTCGATGCCGAAGTGGTCCTCGGCCACATGTTCGATGTTGTGGGCCTCGTCGAGGATCACGGCCGCATAGTCCGGCAGGATGCCGGCGTCGTCCTGACGCAGGACCAGGTCGCTGCACAGAAGAGCGTGATTGGCGATGATCAGATCGGCCGTCTTGAGCAACCGCCGCGATTTCCAATAAAAACAATCGCCAAACTCCGAACACTTGCGGCCGCGACAGTTGCCGTGCTCGCTCATTACCGCATCCCAGGCCTGCGACGACGGCACGAACGGAAGGTCGCTCAGCGAGCCGTCTTCGGTGGTCCCGGCCCATGCGGCGATCCGGCGGATCTCGTCAGCGTGGTCGTCGAACAGACTGCGGGGATTGCGGAGGGCATATTCGAGCCGGCGGCGGCACAGGTAATTGTTGCGGCCCTTGGCCAGACACGCCCGGAACGGCACGGGCAATGTATCCATCAGAAACGGAATGTCCTTATTGATGAGCTGCTGCTGGAGGGTAATCGTGTAGGTGCTGATGACGACCTTCTTTTTCGTTTGGCGGGCGTAGTCGATCGCGGCGATCAGATAAGCGAAACTCTTGCCAACCCCGGTGCCCGCCTCGACGGCCAGATGGTGAGAACCCCGCAGGGCCTCCTGCACGGCCAGGGCCATCTCGATTTGTTGCGGACGGGCTTCGTACTCTCCGAGCGATTCTGCCAGCGGTCCTTCGGGACCGAGGATATGCCGCAGATCCAGGGGCTTGTTTGTGTCGGGAGTCGCGATCAAGGAGTGGCCTTTGAGGGCGCCGCATCCGCCGAAAGAACCTTTTGCATAGCGGCGATGGCCGGATCATCGGGGAAGTAATGGGCCGAGATCACAATGTTATCCTGGGCTTTGGAAAGGTTCCCTTCCTGGTAATAGAAATAGGACATCAGGAGGGCCAGCATCCCGGAATCGCTGGACTTTTGAAACGCAACCACTTCTTTCATTCGACTTTGATATAAATCCTCATTTTCCTTCCTCACCACGGAATTGGAGCCGGAGGCCGATTCGGGTGCAGCGATAACTCCCCCAAAACGCGACAAGATGTCGATCTTTTCGGCGGCCACTTCCGGCTTGAGGTACAGGGCCTGCTGGAGCGACTGGGCGCTGGTCAGGTAGGCCCCGGCCGCATACAGGGCAAAGGACTGTTTCAGGAAAATCTGCGGATCCTTGCTTTGCCAGACGGTGGCCAGCGTATAGGCGTCGGCGGCCCTGTAGTACTGCCGCTTGACCATGAACTGGTCGCCCTGCTGGTGGTAGTCGGCGGTCTTGTCGGCAATCAGGGCTTCGAAATTCTTATACGGTCCCAGCAGTTGGCGAATGCGGGTTCGCTGTTCGGGCGAAGGCAGGCGGAAGGGTTTTTCAGCGGGCTCAGCGGGTTTTGCCGGTTCGGCCGTCGGGGTCGGGGTCTTTTCTGGCGATCGTGGGGGAAGCGGCGGAAGAGCGGATCTCGATTCGGACGAAGAGGTCGCCTGGGCCGGGTCTTGAGGGGTTGGTTCGGGCTTGGGTTCGGGCTTGGG
>PMBP01000115.1 GCA_003152975.1 Phycisphaerales bacterium
GCCAGCAAGTACGACGAAAAGACCGGCAAGTACGTCCACTGGGACGCCAACGGCGACGGCGAAGGGATCATCCGCCGCGAGGCAGGCCAAAGCGTCTTTGCCGAGATGCAAGGTCCGGGGTGCATCTGGCGGATCTGGTCGGCGATGCCCAAGGAGGGCCACATCCTGTTTTATCTGGACGGATCGGACACGCCGGCGATCGACATCCCGTTTGCCGGGCTATTCAATCGCAAGACCGAACCCTTTACCCGGCCGGCGCTGGTGCACGAGACCGCCCGCGGGCAGAACTGTTACATTCCGATTCCGTATCAGAAATCCTGTAAGATCGTCGTCGAGCCGGAATGGGGCCGCTATTATCATTTTACCTACACGACATATCCGAAAGATACCGTCCTGCCGACCTTTTCGATGAAACTGTCGGCGGAGGAATCCAAGGCGCTCGATAAGGCCAACGAAATTCTGGCCCAGTGCGGATCGCCGGCGGCGGCGATGGCGCAAAAGACGGTGACGATCGAGCCGGGCAAATCGTTTGTCGCGGAGATGGACGGGCCGATGGCGGTGACGGCGTTTCGCGTGAAGATCGACGCCGAGAGTCGCGACGAGCAGATCCGTGCGCTGCGGGAGATTGTATTGCAGATGACCTGGGACGACGAGAAGAGCCCGGCCGCATGGTCGCCGCTGGGGGATTTTTTTGGCACGGCGCCGGGCATCAATCTGTACAAGTCCTTCCCGATGGGCATGACTGACGACGGCTTCTACTGCAACTGGTACATGCCATTTGCCACGCACACCAAATGGGAATTCATCAACGAGGGCAATACGCCGCGGACGCTGGCCCTGGAATCGGTGTATGAGCCGCTGAATCGGCCGGTCGAGCAGTACGGGCGGTTCCACGCCAAGTGGCACCGCGACGCCTTTGTGCCGGCGGACCCGAAGCGCTGGCCGGACTGGACGATCCTGACGACGCAGGGGCGCGGGCGGTTTTGCGGGGTGGCGCTGAATGTCTGGCACCCGCGCGGCGGGCCGTGTTCGGAGGTGGAGTGGTGCAAGGGGCATTATTGGTGGGGCGAGGGCGACGAGAAGTTTTTCATCGATGGCGAGAAGTTTCCCTCGACCTTCGGGACCGGCACCGAGGACTATTTTGGCTACGCGTGGGGCGACCCGACGCCGTTTGCCAACGCCTATCACAATCAGACGCTGAGCAATAACAACAAGGGACATATCTCGGTTAATCGGTGGCATATTACCGACAATGTGCCTTTCCAGAATTCCTTCGAGGGGGCGATCGAGAAATATTTCCCGAACCATTGGCCGACGCAGTATGACGCGACGGTCTATTGGTACCAGGCGGCCGGACAGAGCGATCCGTATAAGCCGATTCCGCCGGCCGAGCGGCTGGGGTACTGGTCCGAGCCGAAGACCTTCCGCGTGCCGGGGGTCATGGAGGGCGAGGACCTGGCGATCGTGGGCAAGTCGGCGGGCAATCCGCGGCCGCAGGACATGAGCAGCTATGGCGATGTGTGGAGCGGGCGGACGCATTTGTGGTGGACGGACGCCAAGCCCAACGATACGCTGGATCTGGCCGTGCCGATAGATAAGGACGGGACCTGGCGGATTGTTGCGCGGATGACAAAGGCCGTCGATTACGGGATTGTGCAGTTGCGGCTGGACGGGAAGGAACTCGGCGGGCCGATCGATCTCTACAATGACGGGGTCATCCTGACGCCGGAGATCGAACTGGGGACGCTACCGCTGACCAAGGGGCGGCATGTCCTGCAGGTCAAGGTCGTCGGGGCCAACGGCAAGGCCGTCAAGAATTACATGTTCGGGCTGGACTATCTCAAGCTGGAAGCGAAAACGCAATAGGCCGAAGGATATAGGATATAGGGGATAGGATTTAGAAACAGGCAAACGGCAGAAGGGAGAAGGCAAAAGAAATGGATTCCCGCTTTCGCGGGAATGACAAGGGTGGGTTACATACCCGCTCGTATCTGCACAACCGAGACCCCTGCGCGTGGGGGCACTACGGCTATTCGCTGAGGAACTGGAACCAGAAGCACAGGGAGATGAGGGTTCCGAGCATTTCGTCTTCGCGGGTTTGGGCGTCGAAGGTAGTTTGGCCGCGGCGGGCATTGTCGAGGAATGATCGGCAGGCGTCGGCCTTGAAGAGTTGGCGGGCCGCGGGGAGATCGGAGAGGAACTGAGACAGGCGGTCGAAGAGTTTGTCGTCGCCGGCGAAGACGCCGACGGCGCTGGGGGCGGGCGGGGCGACCGGACCCCAGAGGCGTTCGAGGACCGCAAAGGGAAGCGGTTGGGCCAGGGCGCGAATGAGGCGTTTTTTGAAGGGCAGGGAAACCGGCTCCAGCCGGCCGGAGAGGGGACGGCCGGTGTTGGCATATTCGATATCCCGCAGCTCAGGGAACTGGCTGTGGATCATGTACTGGTAGAAATTCTTCTTGTACAGCCAGGGGGCGGGCAGGCGAAGCATGTGATCGACATACTCGTAGCCGAGGGCAGGGCTGGCCTCGGAGACATCGGGGTGATTGTGGATGGGCGAGCTAAAGATAAAACCGGTGGCGTACTGGATTTCGTCCCAGGCGGTGATGGAGTGGGCGGCGGTGGGTCCCGAAAGCCGGTCGTAACTTTCCAGGATCGACGCGTCGATAAGGGGCCAGGCGGAATCGAGCAGATCCGGGCGGAGGAATCGGGCCAGGTCCTTGCGGGAAAAGACGCGACTCCGGGAGGCGTGCAGGCGCAGGAGCGTGCGGGTCCATCGGGGTTCGATCTGGTAAAGGGAGTGGACATCGTCGCCGGCGATGGCGTCGCCGCCGCCGCCGCCGATTTTGAAGCCGGTCGTGTCGCGCATCATCTTAACGGCCTGCCAGGCCTTGACTGGGTGATGGATGGCCACTTGTCCGGCGGTGAGGCGGATGATGGAGTCGATTACCGCGGAGACCTCCAGGCGGGGCAAGGGTACGACGCGATGCTCGACGCCGAGGCGCTCGGCGACTTGCCGGGCGACGCGGACATCGGGGGTGTCGGGCTGGTTGGCGTCGCTGGACATTGTGAAGGCAAAATATCCGCATTCACGGCTGGCCACGGCGGCGACCAGACGGCTGTCGAGGCCGCCGCTGAGACTCATAAATCCCTTTGGCGCCCGACGGACTTTTTTGATCAATCCGCGGCGAAAGGCCTCGACGGTGCGGCGGGCGTGGTCGGCCGGGTCGAGGGATTCGTCGGGCTGATGCCGCAGTGACCCGTATTGCGTTTGGCGGATCGCCCCCTCTTCCAGATCGACGCGGCTGGCCGGATACAGGCGTTCGACACCGCTCAGATGGGTTCGGGGCGTGAGGGTGTGGTGATAACAGAAGATCTGGAGGATGCCGAGGGGATCGGGTCCGGGGCGGACGGGGACGAGGCGTGTCAGCAGGGCCAGGTTGGAGCAAAAGTAGATGGCGTCGGCGACGGACACGATGAACATGGCGCGGACGGCGAAGCGGTCGTTGATGATGGACAGGCGGCTGCCATCGGGCTCGGTCAGGATCGAAACGAATTCGCCTTCGCTGTTCCGGATTTTCTCCGCAAGGGACCGCCGGTCGTCGGAGGCGTCGAAGGACTGGGGGTACTCCAGATCGTGGAAGCCCAGAGTCAGGAGACGGACGCGGTCGTTGTTCCAGGCGTACACCTGCGGAGGGAGGGTGTCCTTGTACTTGGCGAAGACGCCGCCGGCGGGGCCGGCGTGGAACTGATAACGGTAGTCGGCGCCGGTTTCGCCGGGGAGGATCGCGAAATCGCGAACCTTTTGGAACAGGGGTTGGGCATCCATCCGTCCCCGCACCGAAACAAAACCGCCCACCAAGCTCACGCCTATTCCTTTCGACCGATCGGGGTTGCCGGGGACGAGGTAGGAGACTCCCTCGATCCGGGTTAGGGTCTGCCGCACGATTGACAGAACCGACGACATCCAGTATACCATGGAGGATAATCCCAGGGCAAGGGGATACGGTATGATCCCTTTCCGTTGCGGCGGCGTCCGAAACCTCAGAGAGGACTGGATGGGCAACGCAAAACAACCGAGTCTATGCAAGCGGATCCGTTCGGCGATTCGGCATCGATGCCTGAAGCCGTTGTGGATTTCCGTGCGCAGCTCGTGGTTCCGGCTTCGGCCCCGAACGGTGTTCATCTTTGGTAACCAGAAGACTGGTTCAACGGCGATCGCGGCGCTGTTGGGAGAGGCCTGTGGGCTTGGCGTTTCGCAGGACCTGTTTTACCGCATGACCGAGCCGATGGAGCAGCGACTCCTGGAGGGCAGGACGGTTCTCCGTTCCATTGTTCGGGCTTACAAGCCGCTATTTGCGGCGGACATCATCAAGGATCCCGGGCTGATATTTTTCTTTCCCGCATTGCTTGAGTGCTGGCCGGAGGGGCGATTTGTGTTTTTGATCCGGGATCCGCGGGACAACATCCGGAGCATCCTCAATCGGCTTGAGCTTCCGGGGGATCTTCGGGATCTTGAGGCGGTCCACTGGGATGGATTGCCCAATGACCTGTGGCGGCTGATCCTGGATGGGTCATTGCTGGGGGTTCGCGGGGCCAACTTTATCGAGACCCAGGCCAACCGGTGGAACTTGGCGCTGAAGATCTATCACGAACACCGCGACCGGATGATCCCGCTTCGGTACGAGGATTTTTTGGTGGATAAGGCGGGGACGATCGAGCAATTGGCGGGGCGGCTTGGTCTTGGGGTGCAGTGCGACATTCGTGCTTCGGTGGATATCCAGTATCAACCGAAGGGCGACCATTCGGTGGGGTGGGCGGAGTTTTTCGGGGAGGACAACCTGGGCCGGATCGAGCGGATCTGTGCAAACGGGATGGAGGAGTTCGGATATTTGCCGACCCACCGGGGGTGATGCGGTGGATTATTCGATGTAGCCCAAGCCCCGCAGACGGTCTTCGATGCTGCGGATATCCTCATCGGAATAAACCGGAGCGTCGGGACCGGGAGGAACTGGAGTGGTACCCGCTTTGCCGGGGGCTTCGGAAATCCTGCGCGTGAACAGGTCCCGCAGAATCGTTCCATCCAGGGAATCCGGGCCGGCAAGGCCCAGCCAGGCCAGGACCGTTGGCGTAATATCAATCAGGCGGGCTCCGGCGATGCGGGAGGCGGGCCGAACCCGCGAGCCCGCGGCCACCAGGATGCCGTCGGGGTGGTGCATGCCGATGTGGAAATCCCGCCCTTTGCGAACGGGGAGCAGGATCTCGGAGTGGAGGGGATTGAAGTCGCCCGTGACGGAATAACCGGGGGTGGGCTTGAGGATCCAATCGGGCATGGTGTCAAGCTTGGGGCCGCGATAGACGCAATCCCGGGGGAGGATTTTTTCGATTACGGGGCGGCCGGTGCGGGGGTCCACAAGCCGGGTGAGCTTTTCCGTGAGATGTGCTTCCGCCTGGCATCGACGGTCCGGGTCCTTGTCGAGGAAAAAGACGAAGCCGTCGCTGCCCCGGCTGAAGGAATAGATGCGGCTGTGGTCCCAGTCGATCTCGAAGAGCGGTTCACGGAGGGCGGCAATGAGTTTGCGGCCGAAACGGATTCGCTGGAGGAGTGGTTGTGCACCGAGCCAATCGGTGCGGATCAGAAGGTCTTTGAGGGCGGCGAATCGGCGAGGGAGTATTCGGATCTTCAGCAGGTTTTCCTTCGCCAGCCAGTTGCCGAACTGGAACCGCGTGTAATGGGACTGAAAACCGTGATCGGAGATCACCAGCGTCAGGCATTCCCCGCCGGCGGCCTGAAAGGCGTCCTGGACGATTCGCAATTGTTCATCGATGCAGCCATAGAACCGCTGGAAGACCTTGTCCCGGATGCGGGGGGAAAAATAGGGATGGCCCTGCTCCATATAGCCCCAGAGGACATGCTGGACGACATCGGTGGCCTGAAAATGGACCATGAACAGGTCCAGCGGCTCTTTTTGGAGGAGGTGCACGGCGGCCTTCGTGCGATTTTGCGAAATGCCAACCATCAAGTCGAGGAAGCCGGTGAGATTGCGATGCGGGCTGCCCTGGCGAGTACTGTCGAAGGAGAAGATGTGATAACTGGGCACGGCGGCCAACAACTCGGGGGCCAACTCGGGCGGCCAGGTCCAGTCTCGTTCGAGACTGGGGGTCAACAATCCGGTGATCATGAAGCCGTTAATCTTCCAGGCCGGATAGGTCATGGGGACATTGATGACGCCCACCCGAAGGCCGGCCGAACCGGCAAGATCCCAGAGCGTGTCGGCGTAAGCACGGCTGTTGACATACTCGATCTTGCGGGCGGCCCGATTCCAGAGGGCAAAGTCGTACACGCCGTGGGAACCGGGGTTGCGGCCGGTCTGAAAACTCGTCCATGCGGAGGGAGTTTTCGGGGGCGTGGTGGATTCGAGGACGCCGCGACACCCTTGTCGGCACAACTCGGAGAGAAACGGCATGGCTCCGGCATCCATCGCGGGTTGTAGAATCCGCCAAGTACCGCCGTCAATGCCGAAAATCAAAGCCCGTCGCTTCACCGTGCGATCACTCCACATATCCCAGGGCCCGCAGGCGCTCTTCGATCAGGGCCTGGTCCTCGGGACTCATGGATTTCGGAGACGGGGGATTCGGGGGTTCGGGGGGGGGGGGCGGAGCCGAGTGCGGCCTGTTGGGACGATCGATGACCAGCCAGGGGACTTGGCGCAAATAGCGGCTGGAAGAACCGGCCCTGTGGTTGTAGCTGCCCCATTCGCCGAGCCGTTCGCCATGGTCGGAGGTGATGACAACGCGGCCGGGCAAGGATTCGACGAGGACCGCCGCCTCTTTGAGCACGGCATGAAGGTTGGCCCGATAGGCCTGGCGAAGCCCGCTCCGGCCGAGACGGCGACGGATGGCGTCCATAGGAGAACGAGGCGGCATACCGAGCCATTGGGCCAGATACCAGCT
>PMBP01000119.1 GCA_003152975.1 Phycisphaerales bacterium
CGCGGGTAACGGCCCAGCGGATGTCGGTGGCGGAGCTTTCGGCGATGCCCATGAGGGCGTACTTTGCGAATTCGAAGCGCATCTGGCGATCCACGCGGAGGAGGACCAGGCGGCGGGAGGTCGGGAGGGACTGGAGCTGGCGGTCGATGCGGTCGGCGATCCAGCCGGGGACCTGGTTGGGGTCGGTCTGGGCGATGGTCTCGGCGCCGACGGCGTAGAGAATTTCGTTGCCGGGGCCGCGAGTGACGGTGACGGTGGTGTCCTGGCGGGCCTGGACGGAGTCGAGCTTGCGGGCGGCGGAGATCCGATCGGGGACGGCGACGATAAGGCGGTTTTCTTCGGTGATGGATTGGCAGACGAGCAGGAAGAAGATCACCAACAGAAAGAAGATGTCGATCATGGGGGTCAGGTTCAGGNNCCATCCCGATAAAACCCATCGGGACTTCGCTTTGCTCAGCGGATTTCACGGAATCAAGAGAAACTCTAAACACTAAATCCTAAACAAATTCGAAATACCAAAAACAAAAATTCAAAACGATCTGGATTCCCGCTTTCGCGGGAATGACGATCGGACCCGACGAAGCGGGTCCCTCCATCCACCTCGCTTAGCTCGGTGGCTGCCACCCAATGACGGAATGACACGGTTCATTCACCCACCTCGATCCGATCCTTCAGGTTTGGGTTTCGTCGGTTGCGGACCGCTATCGGCCTGACGGGGTTTGCCGTTGGTTACGATCTTTACGGCGCCGGGGATTGGCAGGCGGATGGAGCGCAGGACGGTCTCGACGGATTCGGCGGCCTGGCCGACGAGGGATTCGATGCGGGTGCGGATGAAGCCGTGGACGGCCAGGGCGGGGATGGCAACCAGCAGGCCCCAGAAGGTGGCGACCAGTGCGACGGAGATGTGTTCGGCGAGCTGGTCGGGACGGGGCTGGCCGCGCGAGACGCCGAGTTCGTGGAGGGCCTTGATGATGCCGAAGACGGTGCCGAGCAGGCCGACCATGGGGGCAACATTGCCGAAGATGTTGCACAGTTCGGCTTTTCGCATGAGGGCCAGGGCCTGCTCCTGGAGGGCGTCGGCGGCGACCTGTTCGAGGCGACGGGGCTGGACGCCATCCTGCTTGGCGCGGACGAGGGTATGATGGACGGCTCGGCGGACGAAGTCTTTGGCGTTGACGAGACGCGAGATCAGGACGGCGGGATCGAGGCGGGCGGCCAGCGAGATGATTTCCTCGGCGGCGCCGGGCGGCAGGAGCCGTTTGCGCCGGGTGAGGATCAGCAGTTCGATGGTCCGGACGACGGTGAAAAACGACATGGGAATCAGAATGCCCAGGACGATCGGGCCGCCGGCTAAGACAAAGCGATTGAGCAGGGTCTCGTCGGAAGGAACCGGGGCCGGCGGCGCGGAGGCGGTAACAGGGGCGGGCAAAGAGGCAGGCGTAGATACGGGGTCGGAAGAAGGGGCATCGGCGGCAAGAGCGAGGCCGGATACCAGAAGAATGCTGAACACGAGAACCGTAAGGTTTTTTTTCACCACAAAGGCACCCGGGAAAATTTCTAAGCACGAAATTCTAAATTCTAAACAAATCAGAAACACAACAAACAGAAAATACAACAACGGGCCGGATTATTCGACGCTGGTAAACTGGCCGCCGCTGAAGGCGGCGATATCCCGAAGGATTTGCAGGTCCGTCGATTCCGTTCGGAAGCCAATGGTATTGATTTTCGTGCGGGGTGCAAGGGTCTTGCGGAGATTTTCGATGCGTCGGGCAAAGCCCTCGTCGCCCTGCTGGAGGTCGAAGCCGTCGGTGAGGAAGTAGATCAGGCCGGGGCCCTGGCCGGCAAAGTCGCGGATGGTCATACCGCGGCGGAGGGCCTCGACGGCGTTGGTGGCGCCTTTGGGGCGGATCTGGGCGATGAAGTCGAAAGCGGCCTGGACGGCGGCCGGACTGGCGCGGACGAAGCGGCCGGAGCCCGACTCGATGAGTTTGTCGCCATCCTGGAAGAAGATGATGTAGAAATACTGGTCCTGGGCCAGGGCCGACAGCGATTGCTGGAGCTGGATGCGGACGGGGTCGAAGCGGCCGAGCATACTGCCGGAGCCGTCGACGACATAGCATATCTTGCGGTCGGCGGAGAGCTGGCCGAAGAACTGTGTGGCCTCTGTGAAAAAGCCGGCATCGGCTGGGGCCGAAGACGACGGAAGGGATGGCGGGGCGCCAAGGTCCACGGAGGCCGGGGCGGGCAGGTCGATGGGGACGGGGCGGACGGAGGGCTGCTGGTGGATGGAGACCAGCTTGCGGATCTGGGGCTTGCGGGTGACGGGCTGGGGCGGCAGGCGGCGAACGCGGGCCTGCGTCAGGTCGGCGGCGGACGCGGCGGCGAGGCGCGCCTGAGTGGCGGCGAAGCTGGGTCGGTAGCCGGACAGCATGGCGAAGAGAATGCCGTGCAGGGTCAGGGAGATGACCCACGCCCACAGCGTGACCGAGCCGAACGATTTGGACCTCCGCCGGGTCACTGCTAACCCGGACATTTCACAAGAGTTTTGGTTTTGAGCGGCCCTTTTGCCCCGCTGCGGCGTTCTCGGCCAAAAAGGTCCTCAGCGTATTTCAATACGCCTCCGGTCCTTTTTGACCTGCGGCCTTGCATCGGGCCAAAATTACTCGCCCAAAACACACTGCAATCTGACAGGAACATCATGAATATCGCAAACCTATCTGGAACTGGAGTTATCAATATGGCGTCAAAATTCTGTGAAATATCCGGGTTGGTTAATCCATGATGACGACTTCGGAGACGCCCTGCGTCATCAGGTCGTAGAGTTCCTGGACCTCGCCGTTGTAGAGGCGGATGCAACCCTGCGAGGAGCGTTTGCCGATGGATTCGGGTTCTTTGGTGCCGTGGAGACCGAATCCGGTGCGGCCTTTGGCGGCGCCGTCGATGCCGTCCAGACCGATCCAGCGGGTACCGAGCGGATAAAGCGGATCATCCGGATGGATAATCTTGCCTGTTTCGGGATTGGGCCACGGGGGCTGGATAAGCTTGCCGTTGGACTTGACGCGGAAGGTGCCGGTCGGTGTGTCCTTGCCTTCGGCGCCGAGTCCGACTTTGTAACGCTTGACGAAGACCTTGTTGTCCTGCCAGACTTCCAGCGTGAAGGAAGAGCGATAGACCTTCAGATGGAAGGGCCCTTTGGGGATTTTGAGCGTTTTGCCGGCCTGCAGGGAACGGGCGTCCTTGATGGCGTTGACCCGCATGATCAGCTCGGAGGGGATTTTGTAGCTTTTGGCGATCTTCTCGATCTTGTCGCCGGGGCCGACCTTGTAGGCCTCGGTCATGGTGTCGTCCGGCAAGAGTTGCGGGGCGAAGAGCCACTTGATCGAGAGGGCGGTGAGGCGGTCTTTGACGGCGTCGCGGACCTGGGGGCTGAGGGGCATGGCCAGGACGGAGTTGTATTTGTCGCGGGCGACGATGAGCTTGCCGGCGGTTTCCTCCTTCATGGCCTGATCGACCAGGGCGGCGGCTTCGGGGGAGGTGTTGGTCATGGCGGGCATCACGCCGGGTTGGGCGGGTTGAGCTGGAGGTTGAGCCACGGGTTGCTGGGGCTGGGCCGGTTGCGCGGGCGGGGTCTGGCCGGCGGGGAAACTGGACATGCGGTCGTCGGGCTTGGGGATGGGCCGGTCGATGGGTTTGACCTGGACATTGTCACGCAGATTGGGATTTTGGGCGTCGACTTTTTGGGCCTTCTGGTCCATCGGCTTGGGCAGGCCGGCGTCGGCGGCCGGGTTCTTGTCCTTGCGAGAGTGGACGATGTAGGCGCCGATGACGACGATGGCGGCCAGGGCGAGCAGGAAATACTTGAGGTTGTGTTTCCCTTTTGTCCGATACGGCTGATAATGGTATTCTTTGGCCACGCTATGGACCTCCGCGATCCGTTGAAATTCTAATATTCGACCCCTCGACTTTGCTCGGGGCAAGTTTTCAATTTGGGCCTCACGCCAAGACGCAAAAAAACAATATTAACCATGGATTTCGTGGATTACACGGATTCGGGAATAGTTTATTTCCCACAAGCCACCAAGACACAAAAGTTTACACGTTATAAATCCGAAACATGAAATCCAAGATTCCAACACATTCGAAGCACGAAAGAGCAAATTCAAAATAAATCTAGATTCCCGCTTGCGGGGGAAATACATTACATGGGCACACGCCGTGTGCCCCTACAACATCCACCTCGCAAACTCGGTTGCTGCCACCCAATATAATCATTTCATTTACCGCAGGCGATGAAGCCGTGTTCGGTCACGATCGCATCGACGGGCCGGTCATGCTGATCGGTCGGCACTTCGTCGAGGACCTGAAACGCAAATCCGAAGCCGATGACTGCCGCCTTCCGCTCCGGGTCGGCCAGAAAACGGTCGTAATACGCGCCTCCGCGGCCGAGACGGTTGCCGCGGCGATCGAAGCCAAGGCCGGGCGCGACAATCAGGTCGATCCGGCCGATCGGCGTTTCGGTCCCCTCGGTCGGATTCCGCAAGCCGCTGATCGCCGGGTCCGGCGCGTGATCGAGCCGGTGGATCTCGACGGCGACCATTCGCCGCGGATGGCGGTCGATGCGGGGCACGACGACCCGCTTGCCGGACTTCCAAGCCGACTCGATCGCGGCGGCGGTGTCGATCTCTTGCGGCATCGACAGGAACAACATTACCATCGCGGCCTTGCGAAAGCCGTCGGTCTGCGTCAAGTGCTCGCAGGCGATGCGGCTTTGGCGGTCAATCTCTTCGGCGGACATTTCGGCCAGGCGCCGCTTGAGTTCGGTCCGCAACTGCTTTTTGGCGCCGGTCATTCGGCCTTGTCTCCGTCGGCCTTTCGACCGGATTTCCTTCGCAATTCTTGTATCTGATCCCGCAGGGTTTGTAAATACGCCTGAATCGCTTTCTCGCGGCCGAGATTCTTGGGCCGATAATACTGTTTGCCGAGGTCCTGGCCCAGGTAGTCCTGGGGCACAAAGCCGTCAGGGCTGTTGTGGGGATAAACATACCCCTTGCCGTGGCCGAGCTTTTCGGCGCCGCTGTAGTGCGCATCCCGCAGGTGCGGGGGGACCGGAATCGTCCGGCCGGATTTCACATCCGCGACGGCCTGCCAGATGGCGCTGGAGCAGGCGTTGGACTTTGGCGCACAGGCGACATAGATGGCGGCCTGGGCCAAGTGCAGTTGCGCTTCCGGCAGGCCGACAAACTCGGCGATCTGCACGGCGGCCGCGGCCAGGATGGTCGCAGTCGGGTCGGCGTTGCCGACATCCTCTGCGGCACAAACGGCGATACGCCGGGCGATGAAGCGGGGGTCTTCGCCCCCGGCAATCATGCGGGCCAGCCAATAGACTGTGGCATCTGGGTCGGAACCCCGCATGCTCTTTTGCAGGGCACTGGCCAGATCGTAGTGCGTGTCGCCGCTGCCATCATATTGAATCGACTTTTTCTGGACAGATTCTTTAGCGATCTCGACGGTCAGGTGCACGGGCTTGCCGGAGGCGGCTTTGGCCAGCGACAGGACCGCGATTTCCAGGGCCGTCAGGGCCCGGCGGGCGTCGCCGTCGCAGAGGACGGCCAGGAGGTTGAGGGCCGCGGGGTCGGCGTCGATTTTGTATTGGCCCAGGCCCCGCTGCGGCTCGGCAAGGGCCCGTTTGAGGAGCGAGGTGATATCGTCGATCGACAGCGGCTCGAACTGGAAGACGGTGCTGCGGCTGATCAGCGGGGAGTTGACGGAGAAGTAGGGATTTTCGGTTGTGGCGCCGATGAGGGTGACGACGCCGTTTTCGACATCGTCGAGGAGCACATCCTGCTGGGCGCGGTTGAAGCGGTGGATTTCGTCGATGAAGAGGAGCGTTCGGCCGCCGCTGCGGGAGACGAGGCGTGCGCGGGCGTCGGCGGTGATCTCGCGGATTTCCTTGACGCCGGCGGCGGGTGCGCTGAGGTAGCAGAAACGGCTGCGGGTGTGGCGGGCAATGACGCGGGCCAGGGAGGTCTTGCCGCAGCCGGGCGGGCCGTAGAAGATCAGGCTGGTGAGGCGGTCGGCCTCGAGCATGCGGCGGAGAAGCTGGCCGGGGCCGGCAAAGTGCTGCTGGCCGACGAACTCGTCGAGGGTTTGCGGGCGCATGCGGACGGCCAGCGGGGCCTGGGCCTCGATCGCGGCTTGCTCGCTCGACGCGAACAGGGGGTTGTCATCTTTCGTTGGCATCGGATACATTATAAGGCAGGAAGGGGCCGATGGGGAATAGGGAGTCAAAATCAAAAATAAAACATAAAAGATCAAAGATACATATTAAAAATCAAAGATTGGCGGAATGGTTTTGGATAACATAGGGATGATGACCTCATGGGGTCCTGAATACCGACTTGCGCCAGAAGGATCATGACGGGCGGACACTGTCGGCCTACACCGCGAGGGCGGGAAAAACAAGGGCGGGTTTGAAACCATCCCCTACCACACAGGGGGTTGGATGATTATGGGACCTTGATGGGGGCAAGAAAGCGGAAAGCTGCATGTTGCCTGTAATCCGAGCCAGCGGTATAATGGTATGTTCAGAGTGATCGCCGGTTGACAAGCAGAGTTATGGAAGAACCCGAGGAGATCATGAGTCTGGACCAATTTTTTGCCCCGCAATCGATCGCCGTAATCGGCGCATCCCGCAAGCCGGGAAAGGTCGGCTTTGAAATCCTGGCGGGGGTGATCAAGTCCGGTTTTCCCGGGAAGGTCTATCCGGTCAATCCCACTTGCGAGGAGGTACAGGGGCTCAAATCGTATCCGGACCTCAAGTCGATCGAAGGGCCAGTGGACCTGGCTGTGATCGTGGTGGCGGCCAAGCAGGCGGTGTCGGCGATGCAGGCGTGCGCGGACAAGGGGGTCAAGTCGGCGATCGTGGTTTCGTCGGGATTCAAGGAGCTTGGGCCGGAGGGGGCGGAGTTGGAGCAGTCGCTGGTGCGGACGGCCAAGACGGCGGGGATCCGATTCATCGGGCCCAACTGCATCGGGATCCTGTGCCCGGCGACGCCGCTGAACGCCAGCTTCGCGGGGGCCTTGCCGCGGCCGGGAACGGTGGGATATTTTTCACAGTCGGGGTCGATCCTGGCGGCGATGGTGGATATGTCGCGGGCGGCGGATATCGGATTCAGCAAGCTGGCCAGCATCGGCAACAAGGCCGACATCGACGAGATGGAGATGATCCGGTACCTGGGCGACGACCCGGATACGCAGGTGATCGCGGGGTACTTAGAGACGATCCTGGACGGGGACGAATTCATCCGGCAATCGGAGCGGATCAGCCGGAAGAAGCCGATCTTGTTGTTGAAGGCCGGGGGGACAAAGGCCGGGGCACAGGCGGCGACTTCGCATACGGGGCGGCTGGCGGGTACGGAAAACGCCTACGAGTGCGTGTTCGAGCGGGCGGGGGTGGTTCGGTGCGAATCCATCAAGGCGCAGTTCGACTACGCCCGGGCGTTCGCGTATCAACCGCTGCCTGCCGGGCCGGCGGTGGGGGTGATCGCCAACGCGGGCGGCGCGGGGATCATGGCGACCGACGCCATCGAACGGGAAGGGCTGGAGCTGGCGCAGTTTACGCCGGAGACGACGGCGCGGATCTCGCTGATCATGGAGAACGCGGCGATTACGCATATCAATAATCCGCTGGACCTGCTCGGCGATGCGCTGGCGGACCGGTATGAGTTCGCGATGCGGGCGGTGCTGGACGATCCGAATGTGCAGTCGCTGCTGATTTTGCTGAGCCCGCACGCGATGACGGAGTGCCTGGCAACGGCGGAGGCGATCGTGCGGGTGGCCAAGGAGATGCGCGACAAGCCGATCCTGGCGTGTTTCCTGGGGGCGTCGCGGATCGAGGAGGCAACCGGGGTGCTGCGGACCGGGCGGATTCCGAGTTATGACTCGCCGGAAAGCGCGGTGGCGGCGCTGCGGACGATGGTGCAGTATTCCAAGTGGCGAAGCCGGCCGAAACGGATCGTCCGGTTGTTCCCCGTCAACCGGCGGAAGGTCGAGCGGATTCTCGAACGGCACCTTCGTACCGACCAGCTTGAGCTGGGGGAGATGGATTCGAAGGAGATTTTGCAGGCGTACGGATTCGTGACGCCGCCGGGGGGATTGGCCAATACGGCCGAGCAGGCGGCCAACATTGCCACGCAGATCGGGTATCCGGTGGTGCTGAAGGTATGGTCACCGGACATCGTTCACAAGAGTGATTTTGGAGGCGTAAAGACCGGTATCCTCAACGAGCAGGAGGTGATGGACGTATTCGACCTGATGATGTACCGGATCCCCAAGAAGGTGCCGAACGTCAATATCCTCGGGATCACGGTCGAGCGGATGTACCAGCACGGGCGCGAGGTGATCCTGGGGATGACGCGGGACCCGCGGTTTGGGCCGCTGATGATGTTCGGAATGGGCGGCAAGCTGGTGGAGGTGCTGGAGGATGTCGCGTTTTACCCGGCTCCGCTGACTTCGTCGGAGGCCAAGGAGATGCTGGTGCGAACGCGAACCTACGATATTTTGCGGGGTGTGCGCGGCGACGAGGGCGTGGATATCGACGCGATCGCCGAAGCGCTGCAGCGGCTCAGCCAGTTGGTGACGGAGTTTCCGATGATCAAGGAGATGGACATCAACCCGTTTATCGTAGGGCGCGAGGGGATGACGCCGATCGCGGTTGACGCGATGATGACTCTGGAAAAGCCGAAATAAGGATTCGGGTGCCCGGTCGAGCGGGCCGGGGCGGAAGGGACGCAGCTCATGCAACAGCCATTCGATTGGAAAGAACGCTATGCCGGGCAGATCTGCACGGCCCCCGAGGCCTGCAAGCACATCCAGTCCGGCAACAACATCTTCATCGGGACCGGGTGCGGACAGCCGCAGCACCTGGTGCAGTCGCTGGTGGAACACTCGCCGCATGTCTATGACGCGCACATCATCCACATGCTGACGATGGGCTCGGCGCCGTACGCGACGGAGGCGTTTTCCGAGAAGTACAAGATGAACAGCTTTTTCATCGCCGACAACGTGCGGGGGGCGCTGGAGCGGGGGATCGGGGACTACACGCCGATTTTTCTGTCGGATATCCCGCGGCTGTTTTCGAGCGGGCGAATGCCGGTGGACGCGGCGATGATCAGCGTAACGCCGCCGGATATCAACGGGCTGTGCAGTCTGGGCGTATCGGTGGATATCGTCAAGTCGGCGGCGGCCAACGCCAAGCTGGTGATCGCGCAGGTCAACGCGAACATGCCGCGGACGATGGGCAACAGCTTCATCCACGTCAACTCGATCGACTGGATGGTGCCGTTCGACGAGCCGCTGGTGACGGTCCAGTCGGATGAGCCCACCGAGGTATTGCGGAAGATCGGGCAGAACCTGGCGCGGCTGGTGGAGGACGGCAGCACGATCGAGTGCGGGATCGGGCGGATCCCGCAGGCGATGGCGGAATTTCTACACGACAAGAAAGAGCTGGGCATCCACACGGAGATGTTCGGGGACTGGATCCTGGAGCTGATCGAGTGCGGGGCGGTGACCTGCACGAAAAAGACGATCAACCACGGCAAGATTGTCGCGAGCTTTTGCATGGGCTCGCAGACGCTGTACGACACGATCAACAACAACTCGATGTTCGAGTTTCACCCGACCGAATATGTCAACGACCCGTTCGTCATCGCGCAGCACGACAAGATGGTGGGGATCAATGTCGGGCTGGAGATCGACCTGACAGGGCAGGTGTGCGCCGACTCGCTGGGCTATCGGTTTTATAGCGGGATCGGGGGGCAAGTGGACTTCATCCGGGGCTGCGCGCGGAGCCGCGGCGGCAAGCCGATCATCGCGATGCCCTCGACGGCCAAGGACGACACGATCAGCCGGATCGTGCCGCGGCTGTCGGATGGGGCGGGCGTGGTGACGACGCGGGGCGATGTCCACTATGTGGTGACCGAATTCGGGATCGCGTACCTGCACGGCAAGAGCATCCGGGAGCGGGCGATGTCGCTGATCAGCATCGCGCACCCGAAGTTCCGCAAGGAGCTGATCCAGGCGGCCAAGGTGCAGCGGTACATCCATCCGGACCAGATCGAGATTGAATGGGACAAGGTGCGGTATCCGGACGAGTTGGAGCACTTTGAGACGCTGCGGGACGGGACGGAGATTTTCTTTCGGCCGGTCAAGCCGACCGACGAGGAGTCGCTGGCAGACATGCTGTATTCGCTGAGCACGCAGTCGATCCGGCGACGGTACTTTACGCATACCAAGACCTTTCCACACAAGGACATGCAGAAACTGACGAACATCGATTACGAGCAGAACCTAGCGATCGTGGGGATCGTGCCGAGCCCGGCGGGCGAGGACATCGTGGCGATCGCTCAGTATTTTCTGGACCCCAAGACGGGTGTGGCGGAAGTGGCCTTCATCGTGCAGGACGAGTGGCAGGACAAGGGCATGGGCAGCTTTTTGCTGGAATACATCACGACGATCGCCCGCAGCCGCGGGATCCGGTCGTTCTACGCGACGGTGCTGCCGATGAACAAGGCCATGCTACAGATTTTCTATAACAGCGGCTACGAGATCAAGACGGAATTCGACGGCGATGCGTATTCGATCACTTATGAGCTGGCCAAACGGAAAGGGCGAGGGAAAGGGTAAACATTTTCAATTTTCAATTTGGGACAGCGGATTGATTTCCGCGATTTGAAGGCGAAGATGTCATGAATAAGGCCAAAGGGAAAAGTAATGGGGGGCGGGGGATTCGGACGGCGATATGCCAGATCTTTTGCCTTGACGGGGATCGCGAGGGGAATTTTGCTCGGATCGAGCACGCGCTGGCCGAGGCGGCGGAGAGCGAGGCGCGGCTGGCGTGTTTTCCGGAGTCGTCGCTGCTGGGGTGGGTCAATGCGGCGGCACACCAGCGGGCTTGCCCGATTCCGGGGGTCGATAGCGACCGGCTGTGTCGGCTGACCGAGCAGTATGGGCTGTATGTGTGCATCGGTCTGGACGAAAGCGACAACGGGCGGCTGTATGGGTCGGCCATTCTGATCGATCCGGCGGGCCAGATTCTGCTCAAGCACCGCAAGATCCATGTGCTGCCGGAACTGATGACGCCACCGTACACGCCGGGCAACGAGGCCGATGTCGCGGCGGTGACCACGCCGCTGGGGCGGATCGGGTTGCTGATCTGCGCCGACACCTTTGTGCCGCGGCTGCTGGATCGCATGCGGGCGCTGGCGGTGGATGTGCTGCTGGCGCCCTACGGCTGGGCGGCGCCGGAGACGCAGTGGCCGGGGCACGGCAACGAGCTACACCGCGTGGTCCGCTCCACGGCCGGGGCTATCGGGGCGGCGGTGGTGGGGACGGACTTAGTCGGGCAGATCACCTGCGGACCGTGGACGGGGCAGGTCTATGGCGGCCAGAGCATCGCCGTGGATGCCCAGGGCAACACGCTGGCCATCGCGGCCGATCGGGATCGGGATATTCAGCTTATCGATATTCCTTTAGTTTCGAGATAGTCGAGAGCGAAGGGACGAATTGGGAATTTGAAATTGGATATTGGAAAATGGATTCCCGCTTTCACGGGAATGACATGCAGGCGAGAGACGGATATGAAAACGAATCGTCGTGAATGGATGAAAGCCGCGGGGGTGGTTGCCGGGGGATTGTTGCTGGCGCAGGACAAGGCCTTGGGGCTGGGAAAGCCGATTCCGATTTTGACCGACGACACGAAGGGATGGCCGGCGGATTTGCTGCTGGCGGGCAAGAGTACGATGAAGGTCAAGACGATCGAGACCTTCACGAAGAATCCGCTGAGCATCGTGCGGGTCACGACCGACAGCGGGGCCGAGGGGTTCGGACAGATCGCGCCGTTTGACGCGGACATCTCGGCGACGATCCTGCACCGCAAGATCGCCCCGCATGTGCTGGGCAAGGACCCGTACGCGCTGGCAGCGATCAGCGAGACCTGCATCGACCGGAACCTGAAGTTTCCGTGGTCGTTCGTGTGCCGGGCGCTGGGAGGGGTGGATACGGCGCTGTGGGACATGCGGGGCAAGCTGGAAAACAAGAGCGTCTGCGAGCTGCTGGGCGGTGTGCCGCGGTCGCTGGGGGTGTACGGGTCGAGCATGAGCCGGTCGATCACGCCGGAGGATGAGGCCAAGCGGCTGGCGGGATTTCGGGATTCGCACGGGTTTCGGGCGTTCAAGATTCGCGTGGGGACCGACGCCGGGCACAACAAGGACGCCTGGCCGGGCCGGACCGAGCAGCTTGTGCCGGCGGTGCGGAAGGCGATCGGGCCGGAGGTTGCGCTGCTGGCCGACGCCAACAGTTGCTACACGCCGGAGAAGGCCATCGAGGTCGGCAAGATGCTCGAACAGAACGGTGTCGTGCATTTCGAAGAGCCGTGCCCGTATTGGGAATACGAATGGACGGCCCAGGTGACGGAGGCGTTGAAGAAGCTGAGTGTGGCCGGGGGCGAGCAGGACAACGACTTGGCGCAGTGGAGGCGGATGATCGCCCTGCCGGCGATGGATATCGCGCAGCCGGATGTGTGCTATGTCGGCGGGATCACGCGGACGCTGCAGGTGGCGCAGATGGCGCACCGGGCGGGGATGAAGGTCGTGCCGCATTCGGCGAACCTGTCGATGGTGACGGTGTTTTCGCTGCACTTGATGGGGGCGATCCCCAACGCGGGCAACTATATCGAATACACTATCGAGAGCAACGACTGGACGAACGATCTGTTCGAGCCGGTGCTGCGGGTCCGCGACGGCAAGGTCGCGATCCCCAACGGGCCGGGTTGGGGCGTGACGATCAATAAGAAATGGCTGGAGACGGCCGAGCGGCAGATCAGTTCGGTCTAATCGGGGGAGACACATGGGAATCAAGGCCTTCATTCATTGCCCGGAACTGGAGCAGTATCCGTATCCGGAGAGTTGTCCGTTTAAGACCCTGCGGGCCGGGCGGACGCGGCAATTGCTGGCGTCGATGGGGCTCTTGCACGGGGCGGACAAGATCGAGGAGATTCCGACGGCGCTGACGCGACAGGAGCTGGAGTGGTTCCACACGCCGTCGTATCTGGATGCGATGGAGGCGGCCGACAGCGGGGAGTTTGATTACGCGATGCTGCGGTTCGGGTTGGGGACCTCGGACTGCCCGGTGTTCGCCGGGATGTATCCCTATGCGACCTGGGCGGCGGGGGCGACGGTGACGGGGGCGCGGATGATCGTAGAGGGGAAGGCGAGGATTGCGTTCAATCCTTCGGGCGGATATCACCACGCCTTTGAGGATCGGGCGGGAGGATTTTGCTATGTCAACGACATCGTGTTGGGGTGCATGGCCCTGGCGAAGGCGGGGAAACGGGTTGTTTTTCTTGACATCGATGTCCACCACAGCGACGGCGTGCAGGCGGCGTTCTACCAGCGGCGGGATGTGATGACAATCTCGCTGCACCAGGATGGGCGGACGCTGTTTCCGGGGACGGGATTCGTTGAGGAGATCGGCGAAGGCGAGGGCCGGGGCTATGCAGTGAATGTGCCGCTGCCGATGGGGACCTACGATGCGGCGTATTTGCGGGCCGTGCGGAAGGTCGTGCTGCCGCTGCTGCACGCCTACAACCCGGATGTGATCGTGCTGGAGGCGGGGGCCGACACGCTGGCCAACGATCCGCTGGCCAACCTGAGCTTGACCAACAACACGATGGCCGATGTGGTGGGGCTGCTGCTGGCATTCGGCAAGCCGATTCTGGCGACGGGCGGCGGCGGGTATAACCCCGACAACACGGCGCGGGCGTGGGCGCTGGTGTGGGCGGCGCTGTGCGGCGAGGATGCGGGGGGCGACCTGACGGCGGGGCTGGGGGGTGTGCTGCTGGAGACGACCGACTGGTCGGGCGGCCTGCGGGACCGACAACTGGCGCCGGACAAGGCGCGGCGGGATGCGGTCGATGGGGTACTCGATCAGACGATCGAGCAAGTCAAGAAGGCGGTGTTTCCGATTCATGGACTGTAAACAAATTAAAAAGGACATAGGATATAGGCGTTAGGATTTAGGAATGGATTCGGCGTTTTGGCGGGAATGACAAACGGACTCCTTCAGGGTCAAAAAGAAAGCGGTCTGAAAAACGAGAGTCTTCAGACCGCTTGAAGCCGTACCCGCGAATGAAATTGACGAATGACAATTGAATATTAGTCTTGTCGGGTTATCTTCCGAAACGATTCCTCTTGACCTTCCTAAGGTTGAGTCGCGGGTGCGGATTGGGTTTTCTGGGGAGACCGGAGGAATTGGACCATGACGGCGGCCAGGACCAAGACAATGCATGCCCCATAGTATGCCCGATCGAACGATTTGACCGAATCGTAAACTTTTCCGGCCACATAGGGCAGGATGAATCCGCCGACGCCCCATGCGGTGAAGACCAGGCCATAGTTGACGCCGAAGTTTTTGAGGCCGAAGTAGTCTTTGGTCAGGGAGGGGAACAGGGCCAGGTTGGCTCCGTAGTTGGCCCCGATCAGGGCAAATACAAACGACAAAACAGGCACCGATACCAGGAAGCTTCCGGTTTTGGCCTGCGACAATACCAACAGGAGAACCGCCTGGACGAGAAGGCAAATCATCAATGCATTCTTTCGGCCAATCCGATCGCTGAGCATACCGGCGCCAATACGGCCGGCTCCGTTTCCGATCGCCATGATCGCCACCAACATATACCCCAGTTCACTGTGAGCCTGAACCTTGACGATGAATGCGGCTTTGGAAATCACCATCAGACCCGCTCCGGCGCCACAGGCATAGATGAACCAGATGATGGGAAATTGAAGGGTTCGGAGCATTTCGGTCGGCAGGAAATTTTCTTTAACGGAGGTCACCGTTGCGGCTTTGGCCGGGGCGGCGCCGGCGGGGACAAAGCCCGGAGGCGGCGTCTTGAGCAATTGAGCCAGGCCCAAGACTATCACCAGAAATCCGATCCCAAGAATCAAGATCGACTGCTGTATTCCATAGGTGGCGATCAAGTATTTCGTCAAGGGCGAAGTATAGGCAGAGGCCAGGCCGAATCCGGAGACGACGATACCGGCGATCAGGCCGGTCTTGACGGCCGGGAACCACTTGACCGCGGGCGGGGTTGCCGAGGCGTAGCCGAAACCGATTCCCGTTCCTGCCAGAACGCCGAAACCGATAATAAAGCCCAGGAGCGATGGGTTCAGACTGGCGATGACAAAACCGATCCCGACCAGGATGCCGCCGATGGACGCGACGATCCGCGGACCGATCTTGTCCTGCATACGGCCGGCCGGGACCATCATCAGGGCAAAGATCAGGCAGGCAAACATATACGGCAAAGACCGTTGTGCCTCGGTCCAGCCCCATTCAGCGGGGATGCCCTTGCTGATAACGCTCCAGGTGTACAAAATCCCGAGGGCCAGGTTGATACCCATGCCGGCAAAGGTGACCCGCCAGCCGAGATTGACGCTCGCGGGGGATGACGATGATTGACTCATGTTCCATCCTCTCTCAGAGAAGGTTGGTTTGAAAAAGGCCGGATACGATTTTTCGCATCCGGCCTTTCATTTGTGACGATCGATTACCCGCGATTCTTGACGAGGTGCTCGACGACGCTCGGGTCGGCCAGCGTCGTGATGTCACCAAGGTTTGCGGTGTCGCGTTCGGCGATCTTGCGGAGGATTCGCCGCATGATTTTACCGGACCGGGTCTTGGGCAGCGCGGGGGCGAATTGAATCGCTTCCGGCTGAGCGATCGCGCCAATCTGCTTGCGGACATGGTTCATGAGTTCTTTCTTGAGCTCGTCGCTTTCCTTGATGCCCTCCCGCAGGGTGACATAGGCGTAGAGGCCCTGGCCCTTGATCTCGTGGGGGATAGGTGTGACGGCGGCCTCGGCGACCTTGGGGTGGCTGACCAAGGCGCTTTCGACCTCGGCGGTGCCGA